>JAGLNZ010000441.1 GCA_023139225.1 Desulfobacula sp.
TCTTAAAGTAGCAGGTATTGCTGCCCTGGGATTGGGTGCTGCTCCGGCATTGAACTTTGCCTCATCTGATTCTCACGGTACAGCCCATGCGGTGAAAAACCCAAATGAAGGAGCGCTTTTAGCCCATCGCTGGGGCATGGTGATTGATACCAACAAGATTACGGATGAAGTGGTTGAAAGTATTGTCGAGGCCTGTCATAAAGCCCATAATGTACCCGACTTCAACCATGAAGTGGATGAGGAAAAATATCCCAATACAAGACCTGTAAATCATAACCAGGAAGTCAAATGGATCTGGGAAGAACATTTTCATAATGCATTCCCTGACAAGGAAGATGAATTTCTCGCAGAAAAATTTCATGATCTTCCATTTCTTGTGACCTGTAACCATTGCAAAAACGCACCCTGTGTTAAAGCCTGTCCAACACAGGCGACATTCAAGCGGGAAGACGGTATCGTGCTGATGGATTTTCATCGCTGTATCGGCTGCCGTTTTTGTATGGCTGCCTGTCCCTATGGATCAAGAAGTTTTAATTTCAGGGATCCAAGACCGTTTATCCAAGAGACTGATCTAAAATTCCCCACCCGGTCCAAAGGGGTTGTGGAAAAATGTAATCTTTGCGCTGAACAGCTGGCAAAAGGCGAACAACCCTATTGTGTAGAAGCATCTGAAGGTGCAATTGTGGTGGGCGACCTTGAAGATCCTGAATCCGAAATCAGGGTACTTTTGAATGAACATTATACAATCAGACGTAAACAGTCCCTGGGTACTGAGCCCTCTGTTTACTATATCATGTAAGAGGAGCGAGTATGCTTGAAATAGCTATTAAAGGAAGTAAAAATTACTGGTTATGGATAGTCTTTCTGCTCGCTGTAATGGGAGCAGGAGGCATCTTTTATATTGACCAATTCACAAACGGCCTTATGATCACTGGCATGACCCGGGATGTATCATGGGGCTTTTATATTGCAAACTTTACCTATCTTGTGGGTGTTGCCGCAGGAGGGGTCATGGTTGTTATCCCCTTTTATCTCCATGATTATGAAAAATTTCACAGGATTACCATATTGGGAGAATTTCTGGCAGTTGCTGCTCTGGTCATGTGCAGTCTTTTCATTATTGTGGATTTAGGTCAGCCGACCCGTATGCTGAACGTCATGTTATACCCGTCACCCAAGTCAATACTGTTCTATGACATGCTGGTTCTCCAGGGTTATCTTTTCTTGAACATCATCATCGGCTGGAAAATCCTTGAAGCAGAAAGAAATCAGGTAAAACCGCCTTTCTGGACTACGCCCTTGATTTACCTGTCCATCCCGTTTGCCATTGGTATCCATACGGTAACCGCATATCTGTACTGCGGTCTTCCGGGACGCGGATTCTGGCTGACTGCCATATTGGCACCCAGATTTCTGGCATCGGCATTTGCAGCAGGACCTGCATTTTTGATAATTCTTTGCTATATCATTAAAAAATTCACCAAGTTTGATCCGGGCTGGGATGCCATGCAGACATTGTCAAAGATTGTCTGTTATGCCATTATTGCCAACCTGTTTTTCTTTTTGTGTGAGGTCTTTGTTGTCATGTATTCCAATATTCCGGGACATAAGGCACATATCCAGTATTTGTTGTTCGGATATCACGGATACACTCAACTTGTCCCCTGGATGTGGACCAGTCTGACGCTCATGACAACGGGCGCTATTTTTCTACTTATTCCACAATTGAGAAACAATAAAACCCTGTTACCGGTCACCTGCGCCATGATCGTTATCGGAGCATGGATAGATAAAGGGCTTGGTATGATATCAGGTGGATTTGTACCTTCACCCCTGCACCATGTGACGGAATATGCTCCAAAAGGACCTGAAATCATGATTACACTGGGTGTTTATGCCACGGGCTTCCTGGTTTTAACTATTCTTTATAAACTTGCAACGCAGGTTAAAGAAGAGGTTCGCGGTTAGATTGTAAATATTATTAAAAATATTAATCTTTATTTAAGGGGGGTTCTTTTTTATTGGAACTCCCCTGTTTTTTTTATTCAATGACCAAACAAAAAAAAACATACGCCATACAAACCCATGATTCTTTTTTAGAACAAAAAAAGAGTGCGCTCTTGAATGCAGTGTACGAAAACCATCATCAGACTGCCCAACAAATTTACTATGATATTCTCAAATATGCCGAAGCCAACCCAAAATTCAGTGAAAATCAAGAAAAACGGTTAAACCAGATACAAATCATTATTAAAAAATTCTTTCCCGATCCTGCAAAACACTCTTTCCCGAAAATCAAAATGTACAATAACCGCCTTAAGGAGCTCATTTTATTTTCCATTAAACAATCATCCAAAAATATCCTTCATATCAATTTTCAAACCTGGGAAAAAAAACTTGGTTTACACCCTTGGCAAAAAGACCTGTTATATAAAACCGCCATGACCTTTCAATTGACCACCGGATGCAGTAATTTTTGCAGACGATGCAATGAATGGGCATTACCTAAAGTAAGATCGCATTTTTCCTTTAATGCCATCCTGAAAATTATCAGGCATATGGCAGATCAAACCAATGATGAAATAAGTCTTTACGGTGCTTCCGATCCCCTGGACTGGACAGAGGATGAAAAAAATATATCTGATATCATCAAGTTTTTAAAAAACTTACCAATTGAATACAGTATTCTCACAAAGGTTCCAAAAGGCAAAGAATCTTTGTTAAAAAAGCTCTTAAAAATGAACGCCAACCTGTCTGTCAGCATCACTTCAAAAAACAAAGCCCGGATCAAAAGGATCGAACAGGAGATTGAAAAGTCCATCAGCAAACAGCATGATCTGGACGAGCTGTTGATTCCCGCCGGACTTGATGAAGACTTTGTTTCCGTCAAGCCATCCATCACCGACGGGTATGGCACGGAAATAACACCCCACGGGGCTTTTATCATTATTCCCACTTTTACCAGTGCTTTGCATCCTTTTGGACACAAAAAAATCAGGATTACACCAGATACAAACTTTTTTCCGATAAAAAAAACCGGTCGGAAAGCTCTTCTTGTGGACTATTTCAAGCCCCTTGAAGGATATGACCTGGAAAAAAATATTTGCCACCTTGATTGCCTGCTTGATGTGCAGATAGAATCCATCATCCTTGATAATGGCAGTCACGAATTGACACCACCGGGAATGAGAAGCCTGAAAGAGTATCTTTCCATATTTGAAGAAAAACCACGGCTTCAAAGGAAAAAGATGACGCTGTCTGTACTCAAACATTTAAAAAAACAATTTCTTTCAAAGACTGCTTTCAAAGACCTGTCAAGCAAAAATAAATGCTTCTATTTAAAAAAAATAAATACTCACCTTAATCTGTGTAAAAAAGCAGACTGCCTGTCGACAAAACTGTCTGCCATATCTTTTTTTCTTGAGTCCATCTCTTACTATGCACACAAGAACCCAGTTAAAATAAAAATAATGCGATTTCTTTTAAAAAATGAGATGGAACGTATCTTTGATACCTGCACTGATATTATTTCTCACCGTCCCCCTGAAAATCTATTAAGTGACCCCGATATTGATTCTTTTGATATTTTCAGATTTTATGTTTTCTGCCTGCTGAACAAATCCAATGATAGCGCTGTACTTGAATTTATTAAATCTTATCCGTCAGCATACGACTCTTTTACCGATATCTTTGTTCAAAATCCATCTGTTGAGTAATCATTTAGCAAAATTGTTTTTTTAGGTTGACTTTTAGGGCAGTTCTAAATATTAAAACAATTGTTCAGGTGCAAAAAATGCTTAAAAGGGAACGCCTGTGAAATTCAGGGACGGGCCCGCCGCTGTAATTGGGGACGAAAGCTTTACACCGCCACTGTCAGTTAAGAAAAACAGATGGGAAGGCAAAGCGATTAGGATGATCCAAAAGTCAGAAGACCTGCCTGGCAAATTGATACATTCCCCGTGGACAAGGGAATTACAATAAGATCTTGAGGAAAGAAAAAGGGATAACCCCAGATCGGTTGGAAAAAACGGTCCGGGGTTTTTTTATTGCCCCAGGCCATAAAAGTTGATCGTATGTATAAAGGAGCGAATCAAATGAAAGCTTTATTGGTTAGGGGTATTGCTGTTTTTTTATTTGCAACGGGTATCTGTGATGCAAATGAAACCCAATTGAAAAATCCATCTGCGGCTACTATGGAAACCATAGTGGTGACGGCAGGAAGAGTTAAAGAACAAAAAAAAGATATTGTCACTAATGTGACTGTGATTGATGAACTCGAAATCAAATTGTCATCAGCCGGGAATGTTGGAGATCTTCTGGCCCAAAAAGGCATAGGTGCCGTAAGAAAATATCCGGGGAACCTTACCACCATCGGTATCAGGGGATTTAGAACCGATTCCCACGGCAATGACCTTAAAGGCCATGTGCTGATCCTGCTTAACGGTCGAAGAGCGGGCACGGGAAATGTGGCAAAAATCATGACAAAAAATGTCCAGCAGATAGAAATCATCAGAGGGCCTGCATCTGTTCAATACGGTTCTGCTGCAATGGGTGGTGTTGTTAATGTTATTACCCGGCAGGGTAAAGGGAAACTGTCGGTTTTTGGCCAGGGTATTTTAGGAAGCTTCCGGCATGAAGAGATAAGTGCCGGGCTTGCAGGAGAGTATAAAGGGATTGATTTTTCGGGAAGTGTTACAACGGAAAGCGAAAATGATTATACCACGGCCAATGGAACCAAATACCATAACACCGGATTGGACAGCAGGAAAAATATAAGCTTGAATTTAGGCTATGAATTTTTTCCCAACAATCGAATCGGTTTTCTTTATCACGGATTAGAAGTGGATAAAGCAGGCTCTCCAGGTTATTTAAGCCAGAATGATCTGGATGATTATACGGACAAATCAAATTACTCTTATGACATGGTATTGGACGGACAGACAACTAGTGCACTTTTCCTGTGGAAATTAAGGTATTTTGCGGGCAAAGATAAGGATGAGTGGTTTGATCCCACAGGCTCGAACCCTGATGGATGGGATGATGGAATCCCTTCTGAACAAAAAACAGACAGTCAGGGCGTCCAGGCCCAGGTCTCAATGGATTTTGGAAATGCTCTGATTACCACCGGCTTTGACTGGGTGGATTATGATGTCCAAGCCTCCTGGAACCCCCAAAAGACATCCTATGAAAACCCTGCCGGATTTATACTGGGCAAACTAAAACTTTTGGAAGAACGCCTGATTCTGTCTGCCGGACTGAGGTATGACACCTATGAAGTCAAGGTCATCGAACCTGCCGGAAAGACTGCGGAGGACAGCAATTTTACTCCCAATATCGGCCTTGCATATCTTTTGACTGACCATTTAAAATTTCGTGCAGGTTATTGTGAGGCCTTTGTCATGCCGGGTGCTGACCAGATGGCTGCCGATTACTCTGTCTGGGGAACCAACTATGTGGGAAATCCCAATCTTTCACCTGAAAAAAGTAAAACATATGAAGGCGGGATTGATTTCTTTTATCGATCATTATCCAGTGCAATAACTTATTTTCATACTGATTTTGAGGACAAGATAGAATCCGTTACCCGTGGAAACGGGGACAAATCGTGGGATAATGTCGGAAAGGCCAGGATATCAGGTTTTGAAGGAAACTTAAGTTTTGATATTGGCGATTATTTTGGCTGGAGCTTTGAAATCAAACCCTATGCAGGATTCACATATCTTACCCAATTTGAGGACAGGGTAACGAATAAGGACCTTCTGGAAACCTCTGATTTAAATGCATCTTATGGTGTTTCATTATCCAATTTCAATGGATTTTCAACAAGACTTAATTTTACCTATATCGGAGAAAAAACCATAACCGATTATGAAAGCGGGTGGCCTTACCAGGACATCAAGGTCCAAGGTTTTACCGTGGCAGACCTTACAATGACCAAAGTGCTGTTTTCAACACAAAAAAAAGGCGGTTTAACACTGGATGCCGGTATCAATAACCTGTTCAATGAAAAATATGAATATGTGAAAGGATACCCCATGCCGGGAAGAAATTTTTATTTGGGCTTAAAATATAATTTTTAATTGAATAATGAACCTGATTTTAAAATTCGGGACTGATAAAGGATTTTAAATAAATTTATCATGGAACTTAAAAGTTTGTGTCTGGGCATCTTTTTTTCAACAGGTATCTTTGCCTTTAAAAGTGGGATTGGCCTGTTTTATTTTTACAGGCAAAAACATGGGATTATCCTTAGAGCACTCTTAATTTTAATATATTGTATCTCTTATTTTATATTATTTATTTTTATAAAATCAGTCGTGGAATGGATGGATATCTCTTTATTTTTTGAAAAAATTTCAAAAATGATCAAAAATGGAGTTCTTATACATTTTTCAATGGCCTTGCTGATGCTGATCTGGGGGATCGTGCTGTTAAAAGGAAACAATCTGGGTAAAATCAAAAAACTTGGATGGGTGACCTTGATATTCCCGTGCCCGGTTTGTGTCACAAGTATTTTTATTTCCATGGTTTTTCTTTTATCATATTTTCCTGATTCAAAAAATCTTGTAATTTTATCAGTCTATTCAGCCTTTCTGGCAGCAGCTTTTACAGCAATCCCCATAATGGCTTTTCTGGAAAAGAAATCAGACCAAAGCCCGGGAAGTATTCTGGGCTTTGCAATGGTGATCATTGCCCTTTACTTTGTTTTTTCCGCAGTGATCATGCCGCAATTCGGGGATATTGACAAAATTTATCGGCTGGCTGCCTATAAGGGTGATTTAGTAAAAATGCAGACACATTTCATTATCGCCTATATTTTAATCATAACAGGATTTTTTATATCAGGATTTTTTATAATGAATAAAAAAATCAACAGGACTTTAAAATGGAAATAGATGCCCTGCTAAAAACCATCATTTACCTTATTTCATCTTCACTTTTTTACCCTGCCCTTTTTCTTTTAATCCTGGCAAGCCTTTGGATCATTATTTACTCCGGAGGCTTTTTTGCTGAATGGATTCAAAGAGTTCGCCTAAAACCTGTTGAAGCGTCTCAATTGGCTGATACCATTAGAACCAGTGACAATCTAAATATATTTCCCTTTAGGGTGAAAGATTATATTCAAAAATTAAAACAGGTAAAAACCCGGAATTATTTCAAAGAGATAATGATCGAAAACCTGCTCCAGGAAACCAGTTTGAATTTATGGAGAAAAACAGACAGGCTCAAAATGCTTGTAAGGTTAGCGCCTTCTCTTGGTCTTATTGGAACCTTAATCCCAATGGGTACCGGGCTTGCTGCATTGGGCCAGGGAGATATGACAAAACTGTCTTCGGATCTGGTGATAGCATTTACAACAACGGTTGTAGGCCTTGCAATAGGAATGATTGCATTTTTCTTTTACACCATTAAAAAAGGCTGGGTTCAGCAGGATTTGAAAAATATTGAACTTGCCACACAGATCCTTTGTGGAGACGATAAAACATGAAATATTTCAAAAAAAGGCGAGTCCTGATAACAGAACAAAATAGTGCCGGTCAAACTACGGAAGACGATGACCCCATGTCCGGGGTTGCAAATCTTTTTGATATAGGCCTTGTTTTTATAGTAGGTTTGATCATCACCCTTTTTTCCGCTTTTCATCTTCAGGATCTTTTCGATGAAAAAGCTGAATTTACAATCTTGAAAAAACATAAAAACGGTCAGATGGAAATCATTTCCAAAAATAAAAAACAGATCACAGCCATGAAAATGACCAAAGAACAGGCCAAAGGTCAAGGTGCCCGCCTTGGTGTTGCATATCGGCTTGATGACGGATCAATGGTTTATGTGCCGGATTGATTAAAAAACAAAATTTATGCTCTAAGGAATTTTATACAAATGCAAAAAAAAAAATTATTCAGCTTTACTACCTTAATTTTAAACCTTATGGGGTTCCTCATAATCTTCACCACAGCGGCTGCTGCATATCCTGTCAGTGTTCAGGATTCAAAAGGAAACCTTTTAGAATTCTTTCAAACACCGGTCAAGGTTGTATCCCTTGTGCCTTCAGCCACCCAGATTCTCTTTGAGATAGGGGCAAATGATTTTGTTAAAGCCATTACCTACCACGATATCACCCTTGCCGGAGCAGCCGGCAAACAAATCATAGGTGGTTTTTTGCAGCCTTCCATTGATAAAATTAAAGCTGTCGGGCCTGATATGATTATTCTTTCGCCGCTCCACAAGGATATCATTAAAAGATTTAAAAAAACCGGCTGCAAAATATTTATCTTTAATACTGAGTCCATTGAAGATTCCTATAAAAGCATGATGGCTTTAGGCAAAATATTTGATCGGAAAAAAGAAGCACAAAAGATCATTGAGAAAAACAAGTCTGAAATAAATCATATTAAACAAAAACTGGGCAGAATTGATCATTTAAAAAACAAACGCGTCATACGGCTCATGGGAAGAGATACCATCATGACTCCGGGCAGTGATTCATTTCAAAATGAGATCATCCGTGCTGCTGGAGGTATCCCCCCTGATTTTGGCAAAAAAGGAAGTATTATAAGTGTCACAAAACAAGAATGGATGACGTTTAATCCCCAGGTTATTTATGGGTGCGGCCCTGACAAGGAGGCTGCAAAAAATTTTTTCTCAAAACCCGGGTGGAAGGATGTGGATGCCGTAAAGAACAGCCGGGTTTATTATTTCCCCTGTGA
>JAGLNZ010000442.1 GCA_023139225.1 Desulfobacula sp.
TCATCTATACCAAAGAATTTTCAAACCCTGAAAATGAAATACTTGCCACAGGGGTCACTCACTCAAAACCCGTTGAAATAGATCTTGATTATGTCAAATCAGCTTCAATTGCCTACAGCAATATTTACGATTTTAAAAATAAAACTCTTATCATTGATTTTAAATCACCCCAGGCCATGGTTTCAACCCTTGAAGGTGAAAGGGACAATATAACAAGTATTGGAAATCATTTTTCTCCTCCCCCCACCTGGGCTCCCGGCCATAGCTTAGGCATTGAACATATCCGGTCCTCCATCTTAAAAGCCGTACAAAGACAAAAACAGGCCACTTCATTTTTAATTACCGGGGCTGATATGGATAATCTTTGTATTCAAACCCAAACCTATAAAGACATGAAGGTTTACGCCCTTGTAACAGCAGGTGTTATGTCCAATGCAGTAAGAATGTCAAAGGACATGGGTGCTTTTTATGAGCCCGGCACTATAAATATTATCATTTTAACCAATATGCGTCTTTCAAAAAGAGCCATGACCCGTGCCATTATCTCGGGAACGGAAGGCAAAACAGCAGCGCTTGAGGACATGGATATAAGATCCAGTTACACTCCCCTGGTAAATGAGGCCACCGGCACCGGCACGGACAATATTCTTGTGGTCCAGGGCTGCGGCCTTAAAATAGAGAATACCGGCGGGCATTCAAAAATGGGTGAACTGATTGCAAAGGCTGTATATGCGGGCGTTAAAGAGGCTGTTTTAAAGCAAAACCATATTCTTGCCAAACGACATGTTTTCCAGCGCCTTAAAGAAAGAAAAATCAGTACATACAAACTTGTCACAGGTGCCGCTTGCGAATGCAGGAATAACCGCAGCGATTTTGCAGCCCTTGTGGAACAACTTCTTCTGGAGCCTGAATATGCGGGATTTATTGAATCATCCCTGGCAATCAGTGATGAATATGAAAAAGGATTAATCAAAGATTTAAGCTCTTTTCATATCTGGTGCAGGCAAATTGCCGACAATATTGCTGGTTATAAAATTGAAAAAGTAAAAGACCTGATTTCAGATAACACCCTACCCGTAACAATCAAAGCAGCTCTTAATGCAATTTTGACCGGTGCCCGGGCACGTCTTGAATCCCAGCAAATAAAATGAAATTTTTATTCATCATATTTTTTATTATATTTTTGGGCCCCTCTATTGTTTTAGCTGACAGAAATATTAGTTTTCTCATTATAGACGCGGACAGTTTTTTGGTAAACAAGGCAGTTCAAAACCTTAAGTCTCCCAACGGTGTAAAAATACAATATTTCACCTATGAAGATCTTTGTAATGAGCCATCATCCAGGGCTTTTGTCGAATCATCCCGGGTTATTATTGTGGATGTAATGATGGCCGAGCTAAACCAGTATTTAATAAAAAATAATCTTGTTAAAAATAAAAAAATCTATGCATTAAGAGGCTCCCGGGATGATGAGGCCCTTAAAAAAAAAGGATTCATATTCAATGAAAAAGTTAATGAATATTTCAAGCATCTTCATGTTGAGAACATAAAAAATCTGATTCTTTGTGTGACCCATATGGAAATAGATCAATCCATTGAGTTTGGCAGGGTTATCAAACAGCCTTTATACGGCATTTATCACCCCAAAGCGCGTCTTAAGTTTACTGCGTTTAAACCCTATTTTAACTGGTATGAAACCCGACCTGATTTTAACGAGTCTTCTCCCTGGATCGGTCTGATGTTTTACTCCTCAAGTCTTATCCCGGGCCAGGTTGAAGCCACCGATATCATCATATCAAAGCTTGAAAAATCAGGGTTTAATGTTTTGCCCTGCTTTGGCAAAGTAAAAGATGTCCTGAAAAAATTTTTACTGGATGAAGATCAAAAATCCAGGGTTGATATTGCTTTAACATTTAGCATGAAATTTTACTCGGCCATTGATGATGAAATTAAAAAGGCAATTTCTAATTTAAATGTTCCCATAATTAATGCCATCAATCTTTATTCCATACCTCTTAACAAATGGGAAACTGATCCTGTGGGGATACCACCCCTGGAAGTCAGCTGGAGTGTAGCCACGCCGGAGATATCTTCAATGATAGAGCCCACGCCTCTTTTAGGAAAAATAAAAAAAATGGACAACCAGAGCCTGAAACAAGTCTATGTCCACAAAGTAATAAATAAAAATTTTGATCATCTTATATTAAGGCTTAAAAAGTGGATAAGCCTTAAAAAAATGAAAAACTCAAAAAAACGGCTTGCCGTGCTTTTCTATAATCACAGCCAGGGAAAACAGAATATCGGGGCAAGCTACCTGAATGTGTTTAAAAGCCTTGAAACAATTTTAGGACGCCTTGCAAAAGAGGGATACTCTATTAAATCGGATCGCTTGCTGGATGAAAATGCAATCAAAAATCTGATTCTTAAAACAGGCCGAAATATAGGTTCATGGGCTCCAGGTGAACTTGAAAGCATGCTTATTGAAAAAAATATTATTCGTTTAAAAGTATCGGAATATAAAAAATGGTTTGAAAAATTACCTGAGGATTTCAAAACAAAAGTTATAAAGCAATGGGGAGAAATCGAATCATCTTCCATCATGATTAAAGACAACGCATTTATTATTCCCGCCGTGATGCTAGAAAATATTGTGCTGATGCCGGAACCTGCAAGGGGCTGGAGTGATGAGCCCATGAAACTTTATCATGATCCGTTATTATATCCCCACCACCAGTATATTGCTGCATATTTATGGATCAAAAATAAATTTAATGCCGATGCCATGATTCATCTGGGCACCCATGCCACCCATGAGTGGCTGCCGGGAAAACAGGCAGGTCTTTTCTTTTCATGCCCCCCGGAAGTACTGATAACCGATATCCCCAATATTTATCCATACATTGTTGATGATGTGGGCGAGGGTATCCAGGCAAAAAGAAGAGGAAGAGGTGTCATCATAGATCACCTTATCCCTCCTTTAAAAAAGGCAGGTCTTTATCATGAATATGATGCATTGCATAAGGCAGTCCATCAATATGTTCAGGCAAAATCCATAGGAAGCCTGACCACCCAAAAATATTTTAAAAACATAGTATCCATTGTCAATGAAACAGGCATTGCCAAAGATATTGGCATTGAAAACACAAACAAACCCGCCCACGAATCAATGGTTGAGAAAATACATCTCTATCTTCATGAAATAGAGGGAAGTATTTTACCATACGGCCTTCATACATTTGGTCTGTCCCCCGGCAACGAGGCAATTCAGGATACAGCCGACTTAATTGTGCAAAAAAATTCTTCCGCCCGATTACCCCTTGTAAAAAAGAATCTTTTACTATCAGCCCAAAGAGAAATGGATCATCTTGTAAAAGCCCTGAACGGTGGATACATACCTCCCGGAGAAGGCAACGACCCCATTAAAAACCTGAATGCCATTCCAACCGGAAAAAATTTTTATGGATTTCACCCTCAAAAAATTCCCTCTCCTGCTGCCTGGGAACTTGGCCGGGAAGCCGCCCAGAAAATCATTCAAAATAAAAAAAATAAACACGGTAAATATCCCCAAAAAGTTGCAGTTGTCCTGTGGGCTACGGAAACCATTCGAAATGAAGGAATTAACGAATGCACTATTTTATACCTTATGGGCTTATCGCCTGTATGGGATCAAAGCGGCAGGGTCAAGGGAACAAAAGTGATTCCTGCCGCCCGGCTGAAAAGGCCGCGCATTGATGTTCTGATAAATCCCTCAGGACTTTACCGGGATCTTTTTCCGGATAAACTGCTCTTTTTGGACAAAGCGGTTCAAAAAGCGGCCGCACAAAAGGATATTGAAAATTTTATCTTTAAAAATACACAAAAAATTGAATCTAATCTTATCATGGCCGGTATGAATATCAAAAAAGCAAAAACCCTTTCAAAATGTCGTATTTTTACTGAAAAGCCCGGTTCTTACGGGAATGGTGTTTCAGAGATGACAAGCGCTTCAGGTTTCTGGGATTCCGACAATGAAATTGCCAGTGTTTTTGAAAATCGTACAGGATTTGTATTTGGAATGGGCAAATGGGGGGAAGAGGCAAAAATGCTCTTAAAGGAGAATTTAAAAGAAGTGGATGTTGCCGTTCATTCCATATCATCCAATCTTTATGGTGTTATGGACAATGATGAC
>JAGLNZ010000443.1 GCA_023139225.1 Desulfobacula sp.
CTGGCGGACCCCAAGGTAAAAGCGGTCTTAATCAATATTTTCGGCGGCATTTTAAGATGTGATGTTTTTGCAAAGGGTGTTGTGGATGCGGCTAAAAAAACAGGGATTAACATTCCGGTTGTGGTTCGTATGGAAGGCACAAATGTGGGTGAGGGAAAGCAAATCTTAGGCGATGCCGGGCTCAATCTTACCAGTGCTTCCGATCTTTCCGATGCTGCCGATAAAATTGCAGCAGCAGTTAATTAAAGGAGATCCGTTGTGAGTATATTTGTAAATAAGGACACAAAGCTTCTAGTTCAGGGAATAACCGGCAGGGAAGGCAGTTTCCATACAAGGCAATGTATAGAATATAAAACAAATGTAGTGGCTGGTATCACTCCCGGCAAGGGGGGTCAGAAAATGGATGATGTCCCGGTTTTTGATACGGTCAGCCAGGCGGTGACACAGACAGGAGCCAATACCAGTCTCATATTTGTCCCCCCGCCATTTGGTGCTGATGCGATTATTGAAGCCGCTGATGCCGGGATTGATCTTATTGTGACCATTACCGAAGGCATTCCCATTCTGGATATGCTGAAAGTGAAAAATTATCTTGCCACAAAAAAGTGCCGGCTCATCGGACCCAATTGCCCGGGAATTATTACGCCGGATGAGTGCAAAGTCGGCATCATGCCGGGTATTATTCATAAAAAAGGCAGCATAGGGGTGGTGTCACGTTCAGGAACCCTTACTTATGAGGTGGTTGATCAATTGACAAAGTCTGGAATGGGTCAGTCAACCTGCATTGGTATCGGCGGTGATCCTGTGAGTGGAACTAGTTTTATTGATGTGCTTGAAGCTTTTCAAAATGATGACGAAACAAAAAGCGTTGTCATGGTTGGAGAGATTGGCGGAAGCGCAGAAGAAGAAGCAGCAGCATATATAAAAGAAAACATGACCAAACCGGTCGTCGGCTTTATCGCCGGCCTTACCGCTCCTCCCGGCAGAAGGATGGGGCATGCCGGGGCTATTATTTCAGGTTCCAGCGGTACAGGTGCGGCAAAAATTGCGGCGTTTAGAGACAATGGAATTCATGTCTGTGAAAATTTAGGGCAGATCGGCCGGATTTGTAAGGATGTATTTTAGTGTAACCTATAGGGGGTTAAGAGAATTGGATAGCTATATTATCGAATCAAATAAAAAAAAAAAGAGCAGAATACCTGCAAGGCTTGATTTTATCCAGAGCGGAACAGGCCTGATCCTGGGGTTGTTCATATGGATGCATCTGCTTTTTGACAGCAGCATCATATTGGGGAAGGGCGCTTTTAATCTTGTGTCAAAAATACTGGAATTATCTTTTCTTTCAGAGACCGGCCATGGTTTTCCCATAGCCGTATTTTTTGCCGTATTGGCCATATTCATCATTTTTATCATTCATGCATTATTGGGGGTAAGAAAGTTTCCCATCTCCTGGAAGCAGCACCGGATTTTAAGGGACCAGATGCAGATGCTGGACCACAGTGAAACAACTCTCTGGTATGTGCAGGTGATAACGGGATTTCTTATGTTTTTTGCAGGCTCGGCCCATCTTTATGTCATTTTGGCCAATCCCGGCGGCATTGGTCCTTATATGTCGGCGGACAGGATTGTTTCAGGTAATATGTGGCCCCTTTATTTGGTTCTGCTTGTTTGTGTTGTGCTTCACGGTAACATCGGTCTTTACCGGCTGTGCATGAAATGGGGATGGTTTTCCGGCAAAGATGCCAGAAAATCAAGACAGACATTGAAAAAATTGAGAAACAAGCTGATTATTTTTTATATGACCATTGGTATTCTCGCCTTATTGGTGTTTGGTGTGATTGGTATCAATCACAGGGACAGGGTTGGAGAAAGATATTCAGGGCATGCGACGGCTGTTGAAGAGATGCAGGAACCGGAACAGAC
>JAGLNZ010000444.1 GCA_023139225.1 Desulfobacula sp.
GTAAGGACATCCATTCTTCCAGGGAAAGCTTTTCAAGTTTTCCCATCATGGAGGTTTTAAACCGTTTACCACTCCAAAGTTCTGAAATCACCTGTTCCATTTCAGTGTAAAAATTATAAATTCCCTGTTTTTCATGGGGGAAAACCCTTGATAATTCTTTTTTGACACCTTCAGGATTTTTGGCCGGCAGGGTCACATCAAAATCGGGTGTTATAATTCTCTTAAGTTCCGGTGTATAGGCAACCGTAAGCTTGTCCCAGATGCCAAGGTCGGAAAGTATCATCTGAGGCATGGCATGTTCGGCCACCGTTGCATGCAAAGAGACATCAAAGGCAAAGTCTTCCCGGTCAAAAGAGGTGGCATATCCGCCCGGGATGGAATGCTGTTCCATCAAGGTAAGATCAAATCCATGTTTGGACAGATAGGCAGCCGAAACTAATCCGCCAAGTCCTGCACCAATTACGATAATCGGAAACTGCTTTTTATTAGGAATGCTGTCTGCAAGCGCTTCAAATCCTGTCCAGTCTATGGCAGCGGCACTGGATGCCATGATCAGGGTCTTTAAAAATTTTCGCCTGGTTAATTTATCAGACAACTTATCAGAAGATTCCATGAGAGTTTCCTTTTTTTTAATTATTTATTGTATGGCAATGGTGATTTCTTTTTTGGGAGAATCTAAGTTAAATACGGCATCTTCATATTTGGGTGGCCCGAAAGCTCCCCTTGCATTGTTTGAAAAGCCATACCGTTCTACCGGGATGCCGAACATTCGAGTATCCAGCTCATTATTAGTGTTTTCGTCATGAAAGACTTTAATGGCATATTCTCCATGGGGAAGCGTGATGGTTTTAATGACCCGGTTATTAATAATGTTAAAATCGTACCCTTTAAACGGTGTCTTGGCAGTATAATTTTTTTTTGAATTTATAAGAGCCACCTTTGCAACACCAATTGAATTCTCAAATCCGGTAATATGGATAATTAGCGCTGTGGTATTGATTTTTGCCTCACTGGCAGAAGCATTCATTATGGTTATTGCCATAATCATGAAAAACAGGGTAATAAAAATTGTTAAGTGTTTCATTGTTTGTTTCTCCTTGTCTGTTTTAGTTTTAAAATTAAAAAAATCAATTTTGATTTGTTTCATCGTATCAGTATTTTTTTTGAATGCAATTTCATTGCGACGAGTAGTAAAAAACAAGGGATGAAATGACGAAATTAAAAGACGAACGATTCAAAAATTAGAATATTTTCTATTGATTTCTATAATTTATATTGTTAATTGACAAAGCGACAGCCTCATTAATTTATAGTATAAATTACTAGTATAGAAAGGTATTTCTCTGATAATGAAGATCGGCGTTCTGGAACTTTTAAGCGAGGATTTAAACAGGTCCCGAAGCGGTATGGTCCATGATTTTTTTGTGCTCAAGCAGTATGCCAGCATAATGCCCCAGGCTGTGAGTGTGTGGTGCAGGAATCTTGGACATGATGTTAGTTATGCGACTTATTACGGGCAAAAAGACCCCATGAAATTATTGCCTGATGATCTGGCGGTGATTTTTATTTCATGCTTTTCCCGAGGCAGCGGCCTGGCATATGCCCTGGCAAAATTATTTAAAAAACAAAGTCCTAAAATTTTGACTATTATCGGAGGTCCCCATGCAAAGCAATTTTCTTTTGATGCATTGCGATTTTTTGATGTGGTGGTCAAAGAGTGTGATCAGACTCTGGTGCAGGAAATATTAAATGATTTTCCAAGGAAAAGTATTTTAACAAGTCCGCGAAGGCTAAAAGACATTCCCGGTATCGAAGAGCGCCTGCCGGAAATCAGGGCTGCCAGTTTCTGGAATTCAAAGCCGACAAGGTTTGTGTTTATCCCCATCCTTTCCAGTACAGGCTGCCCCCATTCCTGTGATTTTTGTGTTGACTGGAACAATCCTTATAATCCTTTACCTCTTGAAAGGATTGAAGCGGATCTTTTGTTTGCTGCAAAAATTTTCCCCCAGGTAAAAATTAATTTTTATGACCCGAATTTCGGTGTGAATTTTGACCAGGTCATGTCTGTCATTGAAAAAACCCCCCATCCAAAGAAACGTTGGTTTTTAACGGAAGGATCTTTAGATTCATTGAAAGAGGACCGGCTCAAACAAATGAAAAAGGCAGGGTGCCTTTGTGTCATACCAGGTATTGAATCATGGAATGCCTATTCAAAAAAAGCAGGAGTTAAAAGGTTTCAGTCTGCCGGGGAAAAATTAAATGAAATCGTGGATCATTTTGAACTGATTCATCAATACATCCCCATTATTCAGGCAAACCTTTTGTTTGGCCTTGATACGGACAAAGGTGAAGATCCTGTCCTTTTGAATAAAGAGTTTATGTCCAAAACACCTTATGTGTCCCATTCATTGAATATCCCGGCACCTTTTGGGCAGACCCCGTTATTTAAAAGGTATTTAAAGAAGGGAAGGATTTTAAAATCAATGCCGTTTACGTTTTACTGCAAGCCGTATCTTGCCACTACCATTAAGAATTACCATCCCATTGGTTTTTATGAAAAACTCATTGATACCTTTGATCATATGACGTCCATGTCCATGCAGTTTCATGCATTCAGAACCACCAAAAGCTGGATATTTAAGGGGTATCATCCCATAAGGAATATCAGCCTGCGGCTTATGATCCATACCATGAGGCAAATTTTGAACCTGTTGAAAGAAGATCATCATTTCAGGGCTTTTCATAAAGGAGAAACAGATGTGCTGCCCGAGTATTATCACCGTCGGTATGATACTCTTTTGGGACCGTACAAGGATCTTGTCTCCCGTGAAGAGAGAATTCCCCTGCTGGACGTAACTGATTCGGCAAGTGTTGAACTTAAGAGAACCGGCACCTGAATTTATATCCTTTATCGTAAATAGAACAAAACACTGCTTTTTAGAAAAAAAGAATTGCGATGAACAGACAAATTCGGGGGATGAATGGTGTTGTCTTGTCATTGGGTATTTAGTATCTTAAACTCTATAAGACAACTATTAAAAAGGCAAAAGCATATGATGAAGGCTCTCAATTCAAAGGAAACGGTTAAGTCTTTCATTGTAACAGCCATGTTTAATACCCTCATTGCGTTGGTCTTGGCTATTATGGTTATTGATGAGCCTGATTTTTTTGATATCTTTATTATTTCCCAGCTTGTTGGTTTGTCCATATGTTTTTTTGTAATCATTGCCGTTTATTTTGCCGAGCAAAAAGGGAATCAATGGAGCGCAACAAGTATTGTTGCAGGCTTGATAGCAGGTGTCTTTTCAGGCTCTTTGCTGAGCTGGGGGTTTTTATTTTTTTTTCACGGCATTGATTTTGGCTATTTTTTTAAAGATGTATTCTCATATATTTTTGTTTTTGGTATTGTTTTTGGTGTGCCCATCAGCTATTTTTTTTCTTCCAGAGAGAAAATCATCGAGTCGGAAAAACAAATTCAGAAAGAGAAAATCAAGCGTCTGACCATGGAAAAAGAAGCGGCCATGACAACATTGAGGCTTTTACAGGCCCAGATTGAACCCCATTTTTTGTTTAATACCCTTTCAAACGTGATTTCCCTTTTTGAAATCGATATTGAAAAAGCCAAACAGATGCTCATTGATATTAATGAATATTTACGAATTTCTCTGCAAAGAACCCGGCAGGAAATGATCACGCTTACCCAGGAACTGGATCTGGTCCATAAATACCTTGAGATATTTAAAATAAGGATGGGAAACAGGCTCTCCTATGAAATCAATGATCACACTGATACCTTGGATATCTCTTTTCCGCCATTAATTATTCAGCCCCTTGTTGAAAACAGCATTAAATACGGGATTGAACCCAAACTTTCCGGCGGAACAATTGCAATAGACTGTTGGGTCAAAGAAAATACTCTTGAAATCGTGATTGCAGATACCGGTATTGGGCTTGACAAAGATGCGAACCAGGCCGGCATCGGGATCAATAATGTGAGCCAAAGGCTTGAAAATATCTATGGAAGTGCAGCAAGTTTAATATTGAAACAAAACCATCCAACAGGGATAAAAGCGACGATCCGGGTACCGTTATGAAACAATTCACTGCCATTATTGCAGATGATGAGGAAAATTTAAGAATCGGTATAGGCTTATTATTGGAACGGCTGTGGCCTGAACTGAAAATTCTGGGGCAGGCCCAAAACGGCATTGAAGC
>JAGLNZ010000445.1 GCA_023139225.1 Desulfobacula sp.
TTTCCGGATTCAGGTAATTATGCAGCCATCGGGTATGCCAAAGAATCAGGCATCCCCTTTGAAATGGGTATGATCCGGAACCACTATGTCGGACGAAGCTTTATCCAGCCCACCCAGTCCATGCGTGATTTTGCCGTCCGGATAAAACTTAACCCGGTCAGAGAGCTGATCCGTGGCAAAGAAATCATTATTATTGAAGATTCCATCATTCGCGGCACTACTGCAAAAACCCGTGTCAAGGCATTGCGTGAACTTGGGGTTAAAAAAGTACATATGCGCATCTCCTGTCCGCCCCATAAATTTCCCTGCTATTACGGCATTGATTTTTCTTCAAAAGGAGAACTGATTGCAGCACAAAAACCCATTGATGAACTCAGGGAGTACTTAGGCCTTGATTCTTTGCATTATCTTTCCATTGAAGGCATGCTGGAAGCATCAGGGGTAAAAACCCCGGAGCAAAACTTTTGCAAGGCCTGCTTTGATGGAAACTACCCGGTTGCCTTTGACCCGAATTTTACCAAGCAGTGTATGGGATAACATGACAAACAGGACAGTTGCATTTTCAAAGGATTCATCCAATCTCTTTTTTCACATTTTAACAAAGTGCAACCTTTCTTGTACCCATTGCTATATCAATAAAGATCAACACGGGGCCAACACCCTTGATATTGATACCATACGGAACTGGCTCAATATTTTTTCAAAAAAAGCCTTCCAGACCAATATCATTTTTCTAGGGGGAGAACCCACCCTTCACCCGGATCTTTCCCTGGCTGTCAAAGAAGCAAACCGCCTTGGGTTCAAATCCATCACCATTGATACCAACGGATATTTATTCCATAATATTCTGGATAAAATTTGTTGTGATGACATTGACTTTTTTTCATTTTCCCTGGATGGTGCCACAAAAAAAACAAATGACGCGATCAGGGGGGAGGGATGCTATGATAAGGTGATGGAGGGTATCCAAAAGGCTCTTGCCAAAAAATTTTCCTGCTCAATGATCTATACGGTTTCAGATATTAATATTCATGAACTTGAGTTGATGCAGGATTTAGTTAAAAACCTGGGCATCCAACGATTTTTCATCCAGGTGGTCGGCATGAGAGGCAAGTCATCAAACACGGATGGAAACCTCCAGGTATCAAAAAAAACCTGGCTTGACATCATTCCCAAAGTGGCAGAAACAATCGCATCCCATGGCATTATTGTAACCTACCCAAAGGTGTTTCTTGGCAAAGGCGAAATGTTTCAATGCGCAGGCAATGTGGCTGATAATTACTTTATATTTCCCAATGGCAGGGTTTATCAATGCCCTGTCTGCGAAGACTTTCCCCTCCATTCCTATGAAATAAAAAACAATCGATTGATTGCCACACCAAAAATTAATGAAAAAGACCTGTTCGGCCTTACCATCCCTGAGGGCTGCGTTATGAACAAAATGATTCAACCTTTGAACCTTTCTTATAACAAAAAAGGGGAGCCCGAGTATCAAATTGCCTGCTGCATGCTCAAAGAAGAAATTTCCATGTAAAAAGAGGGGTAAGCTGTGCCAAAAATAACCATCAGAAAGGCGACCATTGAAGACGCAGCACTGCTTCTGCGCTTTGTACATGAACTGGCAAAGGAAGAAAAGGCTGAACATAAAGTCAAAACCAGCAAAGAACAAATTGTAAAAACTCTTTTTGGAAAAAATGCCACCGCCCATGTAATTACATGTGAAGCCGACGGGGTCCCCATTGGTCATGCGGTTTACTTTTTTAACTACTCCACATGGCAGGGTAAAAACGGACTCTATATAGAAGACCTTTACATTTCTCCTGAATACAGAAATTGTGGGGCTGGAAAAGAGATCCTGAAACATCTCTCCTGTCTGGCACTGGAAAAAGACTGCGGCAGGGTAGAGTGGTCTGTATTGCACTGGAATGCATCAGCCATTGGATTTTACGAATCTTTGGGGGCCAAACCCCAGGATGAATGGATTCGATACCGGCTGTCCGGCAAGGCTTTAAAAGAAATGGCCTGTTCTTAACCCAAAAAAAATACTTTATCAGTTCTGGGGTTGCAATATTCTATTTTAGCTGAAATAAAACAATAGGCTATAAGTTTAACAACAAATTAAGTGCTGTGAGAGAACTTGGGGATAATAATCTTTTGGCCTCAATAAATTTAATAATCTTTGGGAATATAACATGAACCCGTTCCATATAGTTAAAAATTTTAAAATCCGATATAAGCTGCTGTTTATCTATTCTTTCACATTTTTTGTGATCATGAGCCTTGCAAGCCTGATCATTTATTCCATTGTCAAACAAAGTGTTGAAAAAAATATTGAAAACGAGCTTCAAAACTCTACTGCTGCGATATTGAATAATGTAAAAACCGCCGTGTCAGTATCCATAAAAAATCATCTGCGGGCAACGGCTGAGAAAAATTATGAAATCATTCAGCACCTTTATGATCTGCAGACAGACGGTGAAATCAGTCTTGAAGAGGCAAAGGCGCGGGCTACAGATATTATTCTTTCCCAGAAAATCGGAACAACCGGCTATATCTGCATCATAGATGGCACAGGAAGGATAATCAAACATCCTAAAAAACTTTTGGAAGGGTTGGATATTTCCGATCATAAATTTATACAGGAAATGATTGCCAAAAAGAACGGGTATATTGAATATTATTGGAAAAACCCGGATGATTCGATGCCAAGACCCAAGGCTCTTTACCTGAGCTATTTTGAACCCTGGGACTGGATGATCACTGTATCCTCCTATCGAAAAGAATTCAGCAAGCTTGTCAATATCAATGATTTTAAAGAAAGTATCTTGAGTTTAAAATTTGGAAAAACCGGATATTCCTATATCATGGATGCCAAAGGAAATATGATTATCCATCCTGAACTTTCCGGGATCAATGTGTTTTCCAACCAGGACTTTTCCAGTCGCTTTTTTAAAAAAATGCTGGAAAAAAAGAATGGAAAAATGATTTATCCATG
This sequence comes from Desulfobacula sp., assembly GCA_023139225.1. Taxonomy (GTDB): domain Bacteria; phylum Desulfobacterota; class Desulfobacteria; order Desulfobacterales; family Desulfobacteraceae; genus Desulfobacula. The sequence continues at coordinate 2,996 of JAGLNZ010000445.1, forward strand.
GAAAAATACCAGGGATGAACGGTTCAGGAAAAAACTGGTTCTTTTTAACTATATTCCGGAATATGAATGGATTGTGGCCTCCTCCAGTTATCTGGATGAGTTTTTCTCTCCTTTGAATACCATTAAAACCTTTATCATTATCGTGGGATTTGCCTCATTGATTATTTTTATTCCCATCACCTTTCTCTTGAGTTCCACTATCACAAAACCCTTGCGGGAGCTGATGAACCGGTTTAATGAAGATATTATCGATGGGTTTTCCAATCGCCTGGTTAAAATGGAGTCCCATGATGAGGTGGGGCAGCTCACATTTTA
>JAGLNZ010000446.1 GCA_023139225.1 Desulfobacula sp.
CATGAAAAATGCTCCCTTATCGTAATCAGGTTGATTGTCGACGAAAAATGGCTGGGAGGAGTCAGTTTCGGCGCATTAGGCTGGGACCATTACGATGATAAAGATCTTCATCTTCTCAAACTTCTCAGGGCGCCTTTTACAATCGCTCTTTCCAACAGCAAAAGATATTATGAATTGCTGGAGCTTAAAAATTTGCTGGCAGAGGACAATAAATATCTTCAGGATGAACTTTATAAACAAAAAAATGATGAAATCATAGGTCATGATTTCGGCTTGAACACCGTTATGCAGCAGGTGTATCAGGTTGCCCCGCTTTCAAGCCCTGTCCTTTTACTGGGAGAAACAGGTGTAGGCAAGGAAGTGATTGCCAATGCAATTTATAAACTCTCAAAACGCAAAAACGGTCCGATGATCACGGTCAACTGCGGCGCCATTCCTGAAACACTGATTGACAGTGAGCTTTTTGGTCATGAGAAAGGCGCTTTTACAGGAGCAATTGAAAAAAAACGCGGGCGCTTTGAGAGGGCAAATAAAGGAACGATCTTTCTTGATGAAATCGGAGAATTACCCATGGAGGCCCAGATCAGGTTTCTCAGGGTATTGCAGGAAAAAAGTTTTGAACCTGTGGGCAGTGACAAAACAATCAAATCAGACATCAGGGTTATAGCAGCAACACATCAAAATTTGGAAAAAATGATTAAAGAAAAACGGTTTAGAAATGATCTGTATTTTCGACTTAAAGTTTTTCCGATATATATTCCCCCGTTAAGAGAGCGGAAAATGGATATTCCGGCTCTGGTTCAGCATTTTATTCTTAAAAAATATAAAGAAATGGGTTTGAAAAATTTTCCGGTTCTTGCAAATAATGCGATTGAGCGCCTTAGCGCTTATGACTGGCCGGGTAACGTTCGTGAGCTTGAGAATACTGTGGAAAGAGCCCTGATCATAAGTCATGGTAAACCGCTTCGGTTTGATGATTTTGTAAGTCCCGGATCCGCGAGCAAGACAGAAAATTTTGAAACATCGGACAGCTCACCTGTTTTACTTGATGAGCTAATCTCACGACATATCAAAAATATTCTTAAGCAGACAAAAGGCAAAGTCGGTGGTACTAACGGTGCGGCTGAACTTATGGGGATTAATCCTGCCACCTTGAGACACAAAATGAGAAAGCTTTGTATTCCATTTGGAAGAGATGTAAATTATCATTAGTATTATGATTTGAAAAAGACTGTTTTTCTAAAAATAATAAGTTATTTATTCACCTTGGTGGTATCAAGGTCATCGGTGGGATAATGATTATATCCGGGTATAGTTCAGCTAAAAATGGTCAGGCAGACGCCGGCCAGTGCTAAAAGTATGGCAATGCTTTTGTTTATGGTGATTTTTTCCTTCAGGAAAATGGCAGCAAGGATAAAGATAAATATGGTGGACATCTGGTTTAAGATAGCGGCCTTGGATACTGTAGTATATTTCATTCCGCCCATCCAGCAGAGAAGTGCTAAAAAATTACCTGAAACAGAGGCAGGAAAGGCAATAAACCAGGCTTTTGAAAATTTGAGTTCTCTGAAATATTGTTTGCGTTTGGGGTGGAATAAGACAAGGATCAACAAAGATACGATGGCAGCGCACACTCTCACAAGGGTTGCCCAGAATATATCGGTGTGTTCCAGCAGTTCTTTGATGATCACAATACCGGCGGCCACAAAGACCATGGAAAGGCAGCCGATAATAATGCCGGAAATCATATTTTTATTTTCCAAAGTATTGTTTTGTGTATCTTTTCGGATTGCTGACCCCAAAAAGACGGCTGACAGGATTAGAATCCCTCCGATAATGGCACCGGCACTTAAATTTTCTCCTAAAAGAATGAATGAAAAAAAGATCACGCTGGGAAGATAGAGGCATTCCACAATGGCCACAAGACCCGCACTAAGCCGATTTAAGGCCATGAAAAAGAAAAGATCTGCCAGGGTTATTCCCAAAAAGCCTGAGACTGCGAGTAACAGCCAGTCATTAACAGGTTTGTCCGGGAAAAAGGGGATATCTAAAATTAACATGGTCAGGGAAACCAGAATCAATGCCACAAAACTTTTATATAAATTGAGGGAAACAGGAGAAAAGTCTTCGCCGCTTTTTTTGAACAAGATAACAGCGCTTGCCCAGAAAAAAGCTGCACACAGGGATAAAATAGCACCCAGCATAGTGATTAGCCTTGATCCTTATACAGGAGTCTTCCTTTTAGATGGGGCAGTCCTTTTTTTTCATCCCTAAGTTCAAAGCTGACAATGGCCTGGTGGGTTTTAGTATCGTTTTGGCGCTCATACCCTAAAGCTGTTGTTGCCGGCATGAAAATCGGCAGCTTGAATGCGGCTTCAATTGCAGCCCAATCGTGAATGCCAAATTCCCTGTCAAGGCTTGCAATAACCCGTGCAAGGCTCCACATGCCATGGGCAATGGCTTTTTTAAATCCAAAAAGTTTTGCCAGGACTGCGTAAAGATGGTGAGGGTTATAATCACCGGATACGCTTGCATATCTTCTGCCGGTATCAGGCGGTACAATGATGGTTTCTTGTTTTTTTAAAAGTATTTCATCCTTTTTCTTTGCTTTCTTTTTTTTCTTTACCCGGCTTCGTGTAAAAAAAATGCAGGTACCCTGCCAGACAATATGGCCGCCTGACATGACTTCCAGTGTGAAAGCGGTTTCAATGCCTTTTGGGGTTTTTTCAATGCTTTTCAGGGTGCAGGCAAGGTCAAGGGTTTCATTGATTTTCACAGGCCTTTTCTGCTCAAAAGATTGAAATATCTGGATCAGTCCCAATGGATTAATGGGAAAAAAAGAAGACGTAATAAATTTGCCCAGAAGACCGATGAAAAGTGTCTGTAAATAGGATATGGGAATGATATCGGGCCTGTCTTTGGAAAATCCGCAGACGGTCCTGTAATTTTTAATCTGCTCTTTATCCGGCAGGTGGTTTTTTAAAACAATCCTGGTTTTATTGACAATAGCGTCATCTCCAATCGTATTGGAGCGGAAAGGGGAAATCAAAAATGCTTTGAGAAAAATATATCCCATGGAGGGACGCTTTTTTATTTTTACAATAGTTTTTGTGTCACCCAGTGCTATCTGTCTGATATCTTGATTATTATCCATTTTTATATGCAGTATTTTCCATTATTTTGAAAAAAATTACTTTATCTTTGTTTGGGCTTGAAGTCAATAAATGGTTTGGTGAAAAAAATATGAATAAAAATAGAAAGTTAAACG
>JAGLNZ010000447.1 GCA_023139225.1 Desulfobacula sp.
TTTCTTGAAAATAAATTAAGACAATATTTCCTTGAAAATCCCCACAGGGTTCTTTTTACCCTTGAACCGGATACGGGTCTTGAGCAAAAAACAATTGAAGAGACAAAAAAGGAGCTTAAAAATCTTTTAAAACAGAAAACAGAACAAGACCTTGAACAGATCAAAAAAGATGCAAAAATCCTTGAAACGCTTCAGGAAAAAGAAGAGGATGTTTCAGTTCTGCCGACCCTGGATCTTGTTGACGTTCCTGCCCAAATAGAAATTGTAAAACCCGACATTATCAAAGATGTTGTGTTTTCCACCTGTTATGAGAAGGCGACTTCGGGTATCCTGTATTTTACCTGCCCTGTGGGAGCAGGCCTCATCCCGTCCGATCTTTTCACCCTTGTACCATTTTTCTGCCAATCATTTACAAACAGCGGCACAAAGAAAAATTCCTATGACAAAATAGCCGGGCTCATGGATCTTTATACTGGAGGGGTGTCTGTCTCGGCGTTTTCAGGGTCTTACTTCTCAAAAGGAGCTGAACCCCACTCATTCCTTGCCATCCAGGGGAAGGCTCTGGATAGAAATGTTGAAAATATGTTTGATTTAATAAAAGAGTTTATCGAAGAATACAGCTTCCGGGATTTTGAAAGACTGAAAAGCCTTTTGCTGCAATACCAGGCAGGAATGGAAGCCTCCATTGTTTCGACCGGTCACAGATATGCCATTTCCCTTGCCTCCAGGCATCTTTCAAAAGCCTCGTATATTAATGATCTCTGGCACGGCATTGCCCAGTATCAATTTATCAAAGAGATTACCGAACAATTCAAAACAACCGACAATAAAAACAAAGTGCTTGAAACCCTTTCAAAAAATTTGAACCGGATTGCTCAATCTGTTTTAAAAAGGGGAAATTTCAAACCTGCTGTGATTGGCGGGAAAAGCGCCATTGTAGTTGCTGAAAACAGGATCAACTCCATTCATGAACATCTTTCAAATGATTCTGACCAAAGTGATTATAGTCCGGCTTTTTTTACACCGGACATATCCTTTGAACAAGACCTGCCCTATGACGGCTGGTATACCAATACATCTGTCTCTTTTGTAGGCCAGTCCTTTAAAACCGTTCGAATTACCCATGAAGACTCCCCCGGACTTGCAGTAATCAGCAAGATCTTAAGATCACTCTTTCTTCACCGTGAAATCAGGGAAAAAGGTGGGGCCTACGGCGGTTTTGCCATCTATAATACTGAAGAGGGGATTTTTTCATTTGGATCATACAGGGACCCTCATATTAAAAGAACCCTGGATGTTTATAAAAAGGCCTGTGACTTCATTATCAATGGAGACTATTCCAAGACCGATGTCAAAGAAGCGATTTTACAGGTCTGCTCTGAGATTGACAAACCTGAAACTCCCGGGCCTTCCGCTATGAAAGCCTTTTACAGGGATATCACAAAATTTGACGATAATATTCGCCGACAGTTCAAGGATTCTTTACTGCAACTTAATAAAAAAAGAATCCAAAACATTGCCAAAAAGTATTTTGCCATAGATGAAACTCAAAAAGGGACGGTTGTCATATCAAACAAAGCAAACCTTGAGGAGGCAAACATTCAGCTTATGGCAGAAGAAAAACAATTAAATCTGTTTAAAATTTAACCCGGCTTAAAATTCAAACAACCCGGCAAGCTTTTGCCGGGCATCATCACTGATCTCGCCTCTGCGGTCTGCAATATCAAGGGTATATTGTCCCATCAATCGGTACAGCTTTGAAAATCGCGGCAATTTTTTATCAATATCTGAAAGATGCCTTGAAACAATTTCATCATCTCCACGGGCCACAGGGCCTGTCAGAGCATTGACACTGCCCCTGGCCTTGATATTATTCAACGTCCCCATGATGAGCGGCTCTAAAATTTCATAAGCATTTTCCTCTGACAGATCCGCTTCTTTGAGCAATTCCAGGGCAAAATGCTCCAGAGTCACAAGGTAGTTTGATGCCACCACCGCTGATGCATGATACACGGTTTTCGCATGGGTCGGGATGGTAAATGAATTGGCCCTTAATGCATTGACGATCTCTTTTCCAAATTCAATTGCCGTATCATCCCCCTCTATGGACATATTAATGCCTTTAAACGGAGATTTTTGTCCTTTCTCATAGGGAGCAAATGCCTGCAGCGGATGAATGGAGCCTGTGCTTGCTCCATTGTTTTTCGCGGACGTTAAAATTCCTGAAGATAATGCCCCGGACAGGTGGTAAACAAATGAGTCACTGTTAAACCCGTTTTCTTCAGCTATCTTTTCACACACCGGTTCAATAATGGTATCCGGGGTTGTGATAAAGACAAGGTCACAGGTTTTTACCGCGTCAACAGGATTATCATACACCTGTCCTCTGCCTGCAAATTCAAGTGCTTTTTGGGCGGAATCACGGCTTTTGCTTGAAAAGGCCTTTGGAATAAATCCCTGCTTTGAAAGAAATACGGCAAGGGATATCCCCAATCTTCCACACCCGATGATACAAAATTCCAGGCTTTTCTTATTTGTATTCATATTCTTTTGAGGGAAATTCCCCGCCCTTAACTTCTTTGATATATTGTTCAAGACCCTGCTTTGCCACTCCTGCCATGTCTGCATATTTTTTTACAAACTTGGGCAGAAACCGGTCATTAATTCCCAGCATATCATGGAGAACTAAAATCTGGCCGTCACATTCAACACCTGCACCAATACCAATGGTGGTAATTTGCAGTTCTTTTGTGATCTTTGCTGCAATCGCTGAAGGAATTCCTTCCAGCACGACAGAAAAAGCACCGGCTGCCTGGACATCTCTGGCATCTTTTAAAAGCCTTTCTTCATCCCTTTGCACTTTAAACCCGCCCATTTGATGGACAGACTGAGGGGTCAAACCAATATGGGCCTGGACAGGAATACCGGCTTTTGCAAGCGCATTAATAACAGGGCAGACATCTGCACCGCCTTCAAGTTTTACGGCAGATGCTCCTGCTTCTTTTAAGAACCGTCCTGCATTTTCAATGGCCTTATCAAGGGAGCCCTGGTAAGACATAAACGGCATATCACCGATGACCATGGAAAAGGCGCAGGCCCTTGATACCATGGAGGTATGGTAAATTGATTCATCCATGGTAACCGGAAGTGTATTTTCCTTTCCCTGGACGACCATGCCAAGGGAATCACCCACCAGAATAATCTCAATTCCCGCCTGATCCAGCATGCTTGCAAAGGGGTAGTCATATGCTGTTAAGGCAGTTATCTTTTTGCCTTCCTGCTTCATTTTATTCAGTGTTGACGTTGTTACTCTGGATTGCATTTTCTTTTTCTCCTAAAGTTAATGATTTAACATTTATTAAACGAATATCATTATAAATTATATTCGCATATACTAAAATAAAACCGACCAAGTTACAAGGCTCCTTACGAGTGGCTCTTACGCCAATCAGAATACGTACACATTCCCCAAAGCGCTTTAACCGCTCTTTCAGGGGAAGGAAAAAATACACTCTTATATTCATAACCATCAAGCCTGTAAAGGGTTTTGCTGATTTCATCGGTTAAAAGACTTACACCCAGAACCGGTTTTTCATACTTCTGAGTTAATTTAACTACATATTGTGTATAGGCATCTTCAAATTGCAGAATTGAATCTTTAAAAAATTGTGCCTGTTCCTTGTCAATATCAGGATCTGTTTTGCATACCGATTGAATCATGCTGTTGACCAGAACCCTTTTCCCATGGATACCCAGATGAATGACCGCATCACACCCGTCCCATTTGAGCAGCTCTTCCAAACAGGTGTTGGGAATATTCGGATCACCTTCCCCCACAATATCAACCGGGTTTCCATGGCTCCAGAATGGCGGCAGAATCTTGTTGAGCCGTTCAATAATATCCCGGGAAAGCGTTGGAACCTCAAGTCCGTGTTCCGCACAAAGATCTGTTGTGATCACTCCCCATCCACCCCCAAGGGTCATGATGGCCACTCTATTTCCCTTTGGCAGGGGCAGGGATGAAAATACAGCAGACAGATCCAGAAGTTCCATGGGTTGATCCACCTGGATAATACCGGCCTGGCGGCAGACGGCATCAAATACTTTTGTGTCCGAGGCCATGGCTCCGGTATGGCTTGATGCTGCCCTTTCACCCATGCTGGTCCTGCCGCCCTTTAAGACGACCACCGGTTTTTTCATGGATACTCTTGCCGCACTTTTAAAAAACCTTGAACCATTTTTTATGCTCTCAATATAGAGAACCACCGTCCTTGTCAGATCATCAACCTCAAATGCTTCCATATAATCTTCAATGGTGACCATGGCCTCATTTCCCGACCCTGAAAAAGCCCGGATACCGATATCCTGCTGCTCGGCAAAGGCCAGAAGCTGGGTTCCCATATTCCCTGACTGGGATACAAGGGCGGTTGAGCCGGGTAACGGGTATGCATGGGCAGCACAACAATAAAAATCAATATGGGGATTGCATACCCCCATGGTGTTGGGCCCAAAGATCAACATGCCTGCGTCATAAGCCGCTTTCACCAGTTCTTCCTCTAATTTTGCCCCTTGTTCACCCACTTCCCTGAACCCGGAAGTGATTAACAAAATTCCTTTAACATTTTTCTTTTTTAAATCCGGTATCAAATCAATCACCCGGTTTGCCGGAATGGTCACCACTGCCAGTTCAACATCCTCTTCAATTTCAGCAATGGATTTATACACATGTCGTCCGGTTATTTTCCCACCCTTGGGATTTACCAGATAAACCTTGCCCTTAAAATCTCTGGATAAGGTATTGGTTAATAGCATATGCCCCCATTTCCCGGGAGTGGCCGAAGCCCCGATAAAGGCGATGGACTTTGGATAATAACAGGAAGCAAGTTTTTTTAAATCAATATCACAGGTATTGTGTTTTTCTTTTTTTATTTCTTCCAGCACAATCAAGCCGTCTACGGCAACAGGAGAACCGTCAGGCTGTATGATCAGAGGATTGATATCAATCTCCTTGATATTCGGATATGCCAGGGCAATATCCGACAGTCCCCTGAGAATTTTTTTGACTGCCCGCTTTTTAACTGCTTTTTCACCTCTGAAGTCATTTAAAAGCCTTTTTGAAGATAATTGCTCAAACATATCTTCCATATCCGCATCATTTAACGGGGCGATTTTTAAGGCAATGTCCTCTAACGCCTCGGTCAATATCCCGCCCAGGCCAAATACGATGACCGGGCCAAACTGGGGGTCTTTGAACATGCCTGCAACAAACTCTCTTTTACCCGATACCACCGGCTGAATAAGAAAAGCCTCAATACTATCTTTTGCAGACTTTTTCATTTCATCCACAGCATCAAGGACCTGATCCCGGGTGTTTAATCCGACACGAACAAGGCCGGATTCTGTTTTATGTAAAATAGTTGCTCCAATACCTTTTAACACCACAGGGAAACCTGTTTTACGGCAGGCAGTAAGGACCCGATCTACATCTGTTTCTTTTTTTTCCTCCACCACCGGGATATGAAACAATTTAAATATTTTTTTTGCCTCATCTTCAGGCATGGATTTTGAAATTGAAATTATTTTTGAAGATGATAGTAATCTTTCATTGATCAGTTTTTGAATATCTGTCAGTTTCATTTATGCTTTTGCTCCGTTGAATACAATGTTTGCAATACCGGTTGACACCTCATCAATATCAAGTTCTCTGCCGAAAATAATTTCCCCGAGACAGGCGTGCTCAATAGCCCCCAATATCACTTTGCGTAATGTAAAGGCATCAATATCCGGCTTTAGTTCCCCATTTTTTATACCCTTCTCAATGATCTCAAGAATTGTCCGTGAATATTTACGAACCATTTTATAGGCACCGGAATCAAAGAAACCCAAAGAATTGCGAACCTCAAGCAAGAGAATTTTTGAAAAAATCCGGTTATCCGCATAACTTTCAAGGCTTGAAAAAATGATGACTTCAAGCTGTTCTATACAGGTTTTTTCATTGGCTATTTGATTTTCAATTTTTGCCTGGAACTCAAGGAAATGTTCATTTAAAACCTGGTATAAGAGATCTTTTTTGTCTTTGAAATATTTGTAAATCAGCCCTTCCGTGACTTTTGCATTCCCGGCAATTTGTGCTGTGGTAATGGAATGAAAATCTTTTTGGGCCATAAGGAATGAAAATGATTTCATGATTTTTATTCTGCCGGGAGGGTTGGTTTTTCCTTTGTGCTTCATATGTTACCTTTTCCAAAAATAATATCACTTATTAAAACAGCCCAATATCAAAATGGTAAGTAACACTTACTCACAAAGCTTTACTATTGTCAAGCCTATATAAAAAATAAACATCTATTCAAGTTGACAGGGCCACTTCGCATGTTGTGGAATGAAAAGTGACCCGAGAACTTTAAATTGCTTTGCAAAAAACGGTATAGTCTTAATATACGATACTTAAAGGGAATAGGTTCCCCCATTTTTACAGTCTTTTACGGACCTTTTCCTTGATGCGCTGAATATGACCACGTCCCATGCCCTTCACCTCACAGCCCAATTTAAAATAATGCTCTATCTTTTCGTCATCTAAAATACAAAAACAGTCTATAATGGCGCAGGGTTTACCAACCGCGGCCACCACCTTTTCCGGATCCATATCAAGATAGGGTGAATGGCACACTCCAAGAACGATGGCCTCAACTCCCTGCATGGCCCCCCACAGATCTTTCTCGATCCTAAGTTCTTTAAGTTTTTCCTGCCGATGGAAGAAACGTGACCATGAATATTGGGGATGCGGATAGGTATCCTGGGCCTCAAGCTCCCACCAGTGTTCGAGATAAGGGTCATGCACACGGATTTCCACTCCCATCTCCGTTAGTTTGCGAACAATCATCTCGGACCCGCTGTAACGCGTATCCCCAACATCTTCCCGGTATGCGGCGCCAAGCAGCAGTATATCTGCAGCCGCAATGGGTCTGCCCATATTGCGCAGGGCATCCCGTACTAGTTGGGCGGCATGCAGAGCACGGGTGTCATTAATATCAATGGCCAACGGTGTGATCTTAAAAATATCATCCTCCCAGCCGTGGATGTGCTTATAGGCCCACACGCCAAGACCGCCATCTTTGGGCAGGCAATAGCCGCCAATGCCGGGGCCTGGGAAAATCATGTTGGAATGGGTGGGGCGCACCTTAATTGCCTCAATAACCTTTTTCAGGTCTACCCCGTTCCGCTCGGAAAAAAGGGACCACTCATCCAAAAAGGCGAGAATAGTGGCCCGGTAACTATTTTCGATGATCTTGGCTGTTTCTGACTCAATTGGCCTGTCAAGAACGGTCAATGGGTACTTATCTGTGTTCAACACATCCTCTAAAAATTTTTTTACTTTGTCTTTGGCTTTCTGGTTTACGCCGCTGCATACCCGCCAAAAATCACGGATTGATGCAACATAATCCTTGCCGGGCATTACTCGTTCATAACTGTGTGCCAGCAAAGGCTCGGAGTCGATATTGCGCCGCTCAAAAATTTTCTTCATAATCGGGTAGGCGACCTGCTCGGTGGTGCCGGGTGCTACAGTAGTCTCTATCAATACCAGCGCTTCCGGATCAATGTTCTCTGCGATTACTCCCAGTGAGGCTTCCAGGGCTGCCATATCGGCAGAACCGGTTCGGCAGTCTCCCAGAGATTCCTTCAGATAATCGCATTGTACGTCAACAACCACCACATCCGCCAGGCTCAACACATCATATGTGTATGTTGCAACCAGGTTCTGTTTTTCCTTTACGCAACGTTCAATCAGGACATCAACCTGAGGATCTTCAGACTTGACCGGTGAAACTCCCCGGTTCAGCAGGGGGATCTTCCAATAACTCCGGACGCTGGGGCGCTGCATGCCGATAACAAATTTGTCTGGCTCTCCATTTTCATCAGTGGAATCAGCAACCACCGCAGCCATGACCGCGCCGACAAAACCGACTCCGACCACGACCACGATCTCCCGATCCAGCTGCCGCTGCTGATCAACGATTTTCACCAGCCTTTCAAATTCCTCTTTACTTTCCTGCTCATTAGGAATTGGAAA
>JAGLNZ010000448.1 GCA_023139225.1 Desulfobacula sp.
GAAATCAATTTCGTATAGTAAGCCAAACTCGTTTTTGGATATAATACTATTATGGAGATAGCAATAGATTTGAAATTATAATTCAATTTTATTTAAAAATTAATAAAAAGGGTTGGGCATCATCATTGCAGCTATTCGGGAAACCCTATGTAAATAAATACCGGGTGATCATCTCCGATAATTCCTTGATCAGGCGGTCTTCTGCGATTGTGGGTTTATCAATCTTTATCTTGTGCACAACAGATTCAACTGCGTTCACAATAATAATACCGGCTGCTTTCAGATCGGTTACCCTTAATTTGCCATCATAAGAGCGAAGGCTTTTGATCACATAATCTAAAATGATTTGTTCTTCTTTTTCCCGGACCCGGGCCACATCCGCATCCATATACCGCATGGCAGAAGCTTCACGATGGAATTCAGGTGAATATTCATGGGCTTTAAGAGCTCTGGAAATTAGTTGAGAAACCACAGCCTGTTTGTCTTTTCCTTGAAATAATTTGCCATCATGGGGGACCAGGACTTTTGTAAATATTTTTTGGTTGTACTGGATGAGATTTTCGATGAACAGTGTTTTTTTATCCTTAAAATAGCTGTAAAAGCTGCCAATGGAGACATTGGCAGCCCTGGCGATTTCCTTGGAATTGGTATTGTAATATCCTTTTTTCGAAAAGAGTTTTTCAGCCGCGACGATAATACGTTCGCGTGTCGCTTCACTCCTTTTTTGTTGTGGTGTGCGAATTTTTCCCATAACCTCAAATAACTCCAATGATTTAGCTTTGTTTATCATAGTATAATAAAAAGTGCTGCAAGAAAAACATGAACATAAGTTCATATTTTTCTTGACAATACGAACTAAAGTTCATATTTATAACTATATAAGTTATCAACACAAAAAGCGAGCATAAGAGTAAAAAAAATTAGTATGAAAAAAATATGTCCAACTAACTGGAAAGATTCAAGAAAGGAGATAAAAAATGAGGGTCAGTGATCTTTTGCTAGGAAATGAAATTGACCGTATGCCGAATTTTGCTTTTCGCATGATGTCTGTTCTTTTTAGGGTTATGAAACCGTTTTTCCCCTATGAAAAAATAATTGATCAGATGAAAATTCAAAAAGGGATGACAGTAGTCGACTATGGCTGCGGGCCGGGGAATTATATTTCCGAAGTGGCCAAAAGACTGGGTGGAAAGGGCAAATTGTACGCAGCGGATGTCCATGAACTGGCCGTTAAAGAGGTGGATAAAAAAATCAAAAAAGAGAATCTTGGCAATGTTGAAACCGTTTTGGTAGAAAATTATCAAAGCAAAATTCCAGATCGCGTTGCAGATCTGATTTATGCCATGGATATGTTTCACATGGTTAAACAACCGGACCGGTTTTTGGCAGAACTGCACCGTATTGTAAAACCAGATGGCAGGCTTATCATCGAAGACGGTCACCAGCCCAGGCAAAAAACGCAAGATAAAATTCTTCAAACCCAATTATGGGAAATTGTCAGCCAGGAAAAAAGATATCTGGTCTGCAAGCCGGTTTGAATATCAAATAACGGTATTATGGTTTATTAGTACCAGTTGTAATGACACAAGCCATCTGAAATCAATTTGAAAGTAATTGTTCTGACATGCAATTGTTTAATTATTGACAGCTATCAATAAAGGTCACTATACTGCTGTAGCAATTAAAATTGAATATTTTCAGGAAATAATATGACTGATAAAAAAAATACTCCGCCGCCGTTAAGGCAGGCTTCAACGGTAATACTTGCAAGAGAAAAAAACAAAGCCCTTGAAATATACCTTTTAAGGAGAAGTACAAAATCAGGATTCATGGGCGGCTTATATGTTTTTCCCGGAGGTGTGGTAGACCCGGACGATATGGGGCTTGATTCCTGGGCCCCTCACATTGATATGGCTGCAGATCAAATTGAAAAACGACTTGGAGGGGATACATTTTCAAACGAAGACGCACTTGGATTCAGTATTGCAGCTATTCGGGAAACCCTTGAAGAATCAGGCGTTTTTATTGCATCCGGGAAGAACAAGATCCAAAAAGATGTTGAGGATATCTGCGCATTTCGATTAAATAAGGATCTTCCAAAATCCTGGTTTAGAACAAAAATGATGAATGAAAACTGGACCTTGTCGTTTTCAAGTCTTGGGAGATGGTCCCATTGGATTACACCAGAATTGATGAAAAAAAGATTTGATACCCGGTTCTTTATTGCTATCATGCCTGAAAATCAAACCTGTGTACCCGACAATATGGAAACCAAACACGGGATCTGGCTTACCCCTCAAAAGGCTCTTGAACAAAACCTTGAAGCCAAAATCCCTTTGAGCCCGCCCACTGTTGTAACGCTGACCCAGCTGTTAAAATTCAACAATCTTCATGAGCTTAAACATGACATTCAAACCCGTTCCTGGGGAGGTCCTATTGCACCCCGCCTTGCACCATCTTCAAATGGCCCTGTGATTCTCGAACCCTGGGATTCCATGTGCAACACAGATTGTAAAATTGACACCTCGGATTTTTCAAATAAAGTGCTTCCGCCGGGGTCATCATTTTCAAGAATCTGGTGCGATAAAGGTATCTGGAAACCGGTTGGGGTCTAAACAAAAGCAGCAGACTAAAAAACATGGCCCAAGACATTATTCATATGGTCTTAAAAAACTATTGCGATTTTCTTAAACGGGTGGATGATCATATTGGTCATATAGAAAAAAAATACTCCGATAAAATCCTTTGTAAAAAAGGATGTGATGCCTGCTGTAAATTTTTAACCCTTTTCGGTGTTGAAGCATTTGCGATATCAGCAGCCTTTATGAAATTGCCTGAAGAAATGCAGGACCTGGTTACTAAGAAAATAGAAAAGGAAAAGGATGCCTGTCCGCTTTTAATTGACAGGGCCTGTGTCTTATATTCTGAGCGTCCCATCATCTGCCGGACACACGGCTACCCCATCTATATGGAAAAAGATGGAGAAATCTTTATTGATTTTTGCCCTGAAAATTTTAAAGGCGTAAGTTCTTTTCCAAAGGATGCCCTGCTAAGTATCGAACAATTAAATACCACACTGACTGCAATCAATCGCCATTTTCTTGAATCCATTGAAACAGATACGCCCTTGCCGGATAGAATCCCCATTTCAAAGGCGCTTTTCCTGCTCAATGAAATTCAATGATTATCCTGGAATAATAGTCAATGTACTGGCCCGAACAATCTTTACTTTATTTTTCAGTTTTGGCAATTCCTTTGCAAGGGTTTGCAGGGTGGCTTTATACGGGTGACCGATACCAATGGCTGATCCATGTTTTTTTGCAAGATTGATCAACTCTTTAAACTGCCCTGTGATATACTCTGTGTCCTGGAAATTATCCAAAAAAACATCTCTTTGGGCAAATTTGAGCCTTAACAGCCTTGCAGATGGCTTGCACTGGGATTTCGGTGCTGTCCTTGAGTCTATGAAGAATAAATTTTCTTTTTTCAAAATAGTGAAAATCTGGTTCATCTGGTCTGAATGGGAGGTCAACTTTGATCCCATATGGTTGTTCACCCCGACAACATAGGGAACATCATTAAGATTTTTTCTTAGCTGATCTAAAAGAACATCAGGAGACATGTCGGACAAAATAGCTCCCGGTCCCGGATCAATATTGGGATATTCAACAGGCTCCATGGGCAGGTGAAGCATTAATTGCGAGCCCTTTTTGTGCAGTTTTTCAGAAAGATACTTCCCAAATGGTGCAAAGGGTAATACTGAAAAGGTAATATCCGGATTTAAATCACATAATGCCAGTGCTATCTTTTTATCATACCCGATGTCATCAATAATAATAGCAATTTTTGGTATATGATCCTTTTTAGGTGGTATCGGCTTTTCTATGGTTGTGTGATCAACATCTTCAAACACCTCATATTTTATTGGTTTCTCTGATTTTTCTTTTAATCCTGTTGCCGCCTTTTTAGTCTTTACCACAGTGATATTTTCGCTGATATCATCCATGGCAGGCTTGATTTCGGGTTGGTCCGGGGGCTTTGTAACAACCTTGCTTTGTTTTTCAATACGGTCGGGTTGAAAGAAAAGATCTGCAATCATGGCCACGGTTAGACACACTGAAACCAGAACGGCAATTCCCACAAGAATTTTTTTAAATTCATTGAAGATAACCGGCTTTTTACTCTTCCTTTGGTTTGTCTGTCTTCTTGATACTGTCTTTTTTTTTGATGTAACTTTTTTTTTAGCTGCCATTTAGTTTACTGAAGATTCCATAGCTTATCAAAATATCGAGGGCTCTTTTAATTTGGGCATCATGTTGAAGCTGGTCGGTATCAAGAAGTCTTGGATGTTTTTTTATTTGTTTTTGAGTGTTTTCCGGTTTCTTGGTCTTTTCCGGTTTTAAACTGTTTTTTAAATCTTTCTCTCTTATCATTCGGTCAAATACAGACATCTTTTTTTCTTTTTTTTCAAGAATCTCATATTCCACCTCGATATCCGGCTCAATACCTTTGGCCTGTATGGATCTGCCATTGGGTGTATAATATCTTGCAATGGTATATTTAATTCCAAATCCTTCTTTTAAGGGATGTACTGTCTGTACAGAACCCTTTCCAAAGGAAGTTGTCCCTAAAATCAATGCCCTTGAATGGTCCTGCAATGCACCTGCCACGATTTCCGAAGCAGAAGCCGACCCCCCGTTGATCAGAACAACAACAGGATACTTACGGTCTTCATCGCTGGAATATGCTTTAAATACCTGTGTATTCCTTTCCTGTCTTCCTTTGATGGAGACAATGTCCCCCTTGTCAAGAAAAAGATCGGATATTTTAACTGCCTGGTCCAGAAGGCCGCCGGGATTATCCCTTAAATCCATGACAAGACCTTTTAATTTGTTGTCTTTCAACTCAAGTTTTTCTAAATGCTTTTTTATATCATCAAGGGTGCTCATTCTAAAATTGGTAATACGAAGATATCCATATCCCGGTTCCAGCATCACGCTTCTGACACTTTCCATTGGTATCAAATCCCGCTTAAGGGAAAATTCAATGGATTTTGGTTCATCCTCCCTGATAACAGTGATTAATACTGTTTTATACCTGGGACCCCGCATCATATTAACGGCTTCCCAAAGGGCCATGTCTTTTGTTGACTTTGCATCAATTTTGATAATAATGTCCCCGGCCTGGATACCGGCTTTATATGCAGGAGTTCCTTCAATGGGCGAGACCACTGTTAAAATCCCGTCTTTCATGGTGATCACTATGCCAATGCCGGAAAATTCTCCTTTTGTATCATCCTTAAGTTCATCAAAGGCCTCGGGAGGCATAAAGCTTGAATGGGGATCAAGATTTCCCACCATGCCTTTAATAGCATTGTGTATCAACGCTTCAGAGTCCACATCATCCACATAGTTTTTTTCCAATTCCTCCAAAACATCCGTAAACAGCTTTAATGATTTATAGGTATTATCATCGGCCTGCAACGTATTTTTAAACCCTGCAATGGATATAAACACACAGGCAGCAACACCTAAGGAAAGCCAGAACTTGAATGTATTATAAAATCCGTATTTCATCCTTA
>JAGLNZ010000449.1 GCA_023139225.1 Desulfobacula sp.
TGAGCTTTTTTTTGCAGTGCTTCCGGGGTCTGCTGCTTTATTAAGTCAGCCCACCGGGAAAACCGGTCCGGCAGGCCTGTATCCGGCAATTGGGATATAATTTTATGCCAGTTTCTGACAATTGCATCTATTTCATTTTCTTTAAAAGGTTGACCACCGATCAAAGAATTTGTCGGATACGTAAGGTTGGGCAGATAATATTCACCCAAAGCCTCATAAACCCCGGAATATCCTCCGGTGGAATAATAGATCCAGTCATTTCCCATGGTTCTCTTAAGCCATTCAGATGGATGAAGCCAGGCTTTTTTCTTTGATTTTGCATGCCTGATCTCATGATTGAGATTGAATTCAAAAATATAATCACAAGTTTCAAGTTTTGAAAAAAGACCATATTTTACAGGGAAACTGACCTTTGTATATTCCCGGCTTCCCTGGCAGTTCAACTCAATTGAAAGATTCGGGTTTTGAAAGGTTTGCATTTTATAGTTTTTTGTTTTCAATGGTTCCTTAATTTTACTGTTCTGTTGTTTACAATTGAAATCATAACTTGGCAATATTTTTTTAAAAAGGTTTTTTAAAATTTAATAGATATGATATTATAACCGGTAATTAAAGCTCCTGATTATTACAGATACCAGCCACTCAAATTCCCGGGTGATAAAATGAAATTTGTCTTTGATATATTGCAAAACACCAGTTTTTTGATGGGATCCATTGCAGGCCTTGCAATAATTATCGCTGTAATAAGTGTGATAAGGCTTTGGAATATCAAGGCAAGGCTAAAAGACAAGGAAAAGTTCCGGCTGATCCTTGAGCATGCTGATGAAGGGATTCTGATCGTTCAAAAACTTAAGTTCAGATATGCCAATAAAAGAGTTTACGAACTTATGGGATTATCACAGGATAGCGGGGTTTCCAATAATCTGCTGGATTATATCTATCCGGACGATTTGGATATTGTGCTGGATAGTTACGAAAAAACAATGCTTTCCAATGATAAAGAGAGCAGTTTTAAAGTGCGATTGTTAAAAAAAGACAAGAGCATTTTGTGGGTTTTTATTCGGTCGGTTCCGATTGTCTGGGATGATGAACCCGCAAACCTTTCCTTTATACGGGATATCACCCAGCAGAAAATGATGGAGCAGGATCTGCAACAGGCCCAGCGTATGGAGGCTATCGGAGCACTTTCAGGCGGGATTGCCCATGATTTTAATAATATTTTAACGACAATTATAGGGACAGCAGAAGTGGTATTGATGGATTGCCCTCAGGATCACCCCGGAAAGGATGAATTTGAGCAGATACAGGAATCAGGTTACAGGGCAAGGGATCTTGTCCGTCAGATTTTGACCATCAGCAGGGAAAATGTAAAGGACGTACAGCCTTTATATCTTTCACCCATTATTAAAGAGGCGTTAAAGCTGTTGCGGTCAACCCTGCCGAAAAATATTAAAATTATTGAAAAAATTGATAAACAACTGGATGTAGTAAAGGCCGATTCAATCCAGATGTACCAGGTGTTCATGAATCTATGCACCAATGCAAAACATGCCTTGGAAAAGAGTGATTCCCCCTGCCTTGAAGTGAATTTGAAAAATGTGACCCTTCCTTTTTCTGACAAAAAAGCATCCAATGATTTAAAACCGGGCAGCTATATAGAACTCAGTGTCAGGGACAATGGTGCCGGCATTGATCCTGATATCCACCATAAAATATTTAAACCCTATTTTACAACAAAGGATAAAAATGCAGGTGTCGGGCTTGGTCTTGCAACAACCCTGGGGATTGTACGGCAATCTGGCGGGCATATCTTTTTTGAAAGTGCGCCGGGTAAAGGCTCCTGCTTTACGGTCTATCTGCCTGTTCATCAAATGGAAAAATCCAATGGCAGGGTGTTGGAAAAAATTGAACCGGTTCAGGGCCAGGGAAAGATTCTGTTTGTTGATGACGAAAAAGAAATCACTGCCATTGCAAAAAAGATGTTTGAAAATCTCGGATTCTCGGTGATGACAGCCAATTCAGGAAGACAGGCTTTGGAATGCTTTGCCAGATCCCCTGATTTTTTTGACCTGATGATTACCGATCTTGCCATGCCGGAAATGACAGGACAGACCCTGGTAAAAGAGGTGATGCGAATCCGCCCGGGCTTTCCTGTGATCATGTGTACCGGCCACAGTGACACCTTTGATGAAAAAAAAGCAAAAGAAATCGGAATTATGGAATATATTGTCAAACCCTATAACATGAAAGAATTATCTATTATTGCTTTAAAATATATTAAGAAAAGTAAAGCTGCCTGATCTTGACAGGGCAATC
>JAGLNZ010000045.1 GCA_023139225.1 Desulfobacula sp.
GCAGCAAGCGGCAGACATACCAGTTGTTCCAGACTCTCGAACAGGTCATCGATAGTATCTGATTTTTTCAAAAGTCCCTGGTAATGTGCCAGGAACAGGGGCAAATATTGAATATCAAGTGCCTGAAATTGTGGAACAGCTTTGGACCGGGAAAGTCTGAGGAGTATTTCAAAATTTTCACTGTCACACAAATCATGATCCGGCCCGTCTTTTACAAGCAGCCCTGAAATGATCTGCCGGCCTTCGATCAAATACTTGAGAAGACTGCCAAGGTGTTGTTTTTCAATGCCAAGTGTCTTTTGGATAAAATTAATAGAGACCGGCCCGTAAAATTGCAGCCATTGACCCAGAAGGGCGAAATCATCAGCTTCATCTTCCTGTGTATGCTTTTTGGATTGATCCGATACCTTTTCACTTAATGCCTTACCGTCCAAATCTCTCAATATAATATGTTGTTTCGGCCCGTACCAGGCCTTAATAATCCTGGTCGTTAATTCCAGGGAAACGACCAACGGCTCATCCATAAATTCATGATGCATGCACACAAGTTTCTCTACAACCAACTCCTTTATTTGTTCAAACACTTTTGGAACATCAAGCTTAATTTGTTCCAGTAAAGATGTCCATTCGCCATATGGAATGGTAATCCGCTCCTTTACCCAGTCCACGAGATCCCGTGGTGTATGCGGGGCATATCCCGGTGCCGTGCGCCGGCACTTTTTTTCAAACTCTTTAACAAGGATTAAAGATATGGCGGGGCGTAAATTTGGAGAAAAAACAATGTCCTGAATAAAATTATTCCCAAGTGATGAAGATGAGGATGCGCCCTGGTCTTCCTGGTACATGTATTGGTTAATCTGGTTCCAGGCCATGCCTGCGGCAAAGGGGCTCGGGCGGGATGTAAAGGCAGCAGACCAGGCAATGGCAGAGGATTCAAGCTCATCCAGCATTCTTTGCAATTGCTTCAGATTAAATTCATCCTGAAGACAGGTTCGCCAGGTTTCCAAAAGAATAGGAAAATCTTCATACCCCAGGACATTCTCCAATAATTTTTTTGATTTCAACCGTGTCATCCAAAGCGGCATTCTCTGGTTTATTTTGTTCCGGATTACAAGCAGAGCCCTTCCTGCACACTCCCTGAAACGGGCTGAAAAAAACCCGGTACTTTCCAGCTGGTTTTTTAGAAAGGTTTCCACATTCGCCGATGTGACAAGCGTCAGGATCTCTTCAGGCTCTATTTTGTGAACCAGCTGAATCACAATGGCATCATTTCCGGGAAATATTTCAGGCTTGTGCCCAAACCTGTCTTCCCAGGCTGCTTCCAAGGCCAGGGAATAAGGACGATTGAGCTGTCCGCCCCAGAGGGTATGGATCACCAGCATGGACCCGGGACTGCCATCCGGTCCGGACCGGACATACTCCAATAAAATATGATGCCGGTGGGGAAGGTCTGAGGCTGTAAATTCCTTTTGCCTATTTAAAAACAGGATCAGCTCCCCTGCAGCGTTCTCATCCATATGAAATTGGGTTTCCAGCACTTTGTCAAAATCCGGGTGTTTCAGTTGATCGTCTGCCTTTTCCAGGAACAAGAGAATCTTGTTTGAAAAATGAAAATCCCGGTTGATTCCTTCGGCAATCCAAAAGGGTGCATCCATACGTGAGTTCCCCACGGGCACAGCAAAGACATCATTATGGGTGATCCGCATAATTTTCCAATTCTGCGTACCCACCGTGACAATCTGACCGATTTTTGCCTCCCATACATATTCCTCGTCCAATTCACCGATACGGGCATTGGTTTCATGATGCCGAAGCTGAAAATAGCCCCGGTCGGGAATGGTTCCGCCGGATGTGTAAAGAGCCAGTAACGCGCCTTTTTTACCCTGAACCGTATTGTCCAGCCGGTCAATGGATACTCTTGGCTTTAGCTCCCTGATCCTTGTATCTGAATATCTGCCTGCCAGCATATTCAAAACAAGATCATACTGCTGCCGGGGCAGATGCCGATAGGGATAACTTGTTTTCATAAGGCTGTACAATTCATCCATATCCCAGGTGTCAAGTCCCGTCATGGAAACAAGGATCTGGGCCAGCACATCAAGGGGACACAGCACCGGATGCAGCGGCTCAATATCCTGCTCATCAACAGCCTTTGCAAGAACGGCAGAAGCAATCAAATCCTGCGGGTGTGCCGAATATAAGGTTCCTCGACTTACCCTGTTGACGTGATGCCCGGCCCGGCCGATCCGTTGAACAGCAGAGGAAACAGACGGCGGCGATTGAATAAGGATGACCTCATCCAGATCACCGATATCAATCCCCATTTCAAGAGAACTGGTTGCCACAATGGCTTTGAGATCTCCCTTCTTAAGATTTTGTTCAACATTCTGCCGAAGCTGTTTGGAAAGGGAGCCGTGATGGGAATAGGCAAGAGGCTGACCTGATAATTTATTCATTTTATAGGTCATTTTTTCGCATAGCCTTCGACCATTTGTAAATAACAGAGTAGACCGATTTTTTTCAACAATATCCTTGAATTCTTTGGCTAAAGAATCCCAGATAGACGAATCCGCAGGATCTTCCTCCCTTTCGGGAAACCGGACACAAATTTTATAATCCTTTTGAATATTGGATTGAATAATTTCCACAGGTCTTTTTATATATCGGGGATGAGGCCCCTGGCCTTCCATACGATAGCCCCCAACAAACCTTGCAACCGCTTCTGGTTCTTTAATAGTTGCAGAAAGGGATATGCGCAAAAACTCCCCTGAAAGCCTGACAAGCCTGTCTACTGCCGTGATCAGGTGGACACCGCGTTTATTGCCCACAACAGCATGGATTTCATCAAGAATCACGGTGGACAAATGATACAACATCCCTTTACCGGATTGAGAGCTGAGCATCAAATTGAGGCTTTCCGGAGTAGTAATCAAAATTTGTGGGGGATGACGAATCATTTTTCGCCGGTCTGCCTGGGAGGTATCGCCACTCCTGGTCAGCACCCGGATATCTGGAAAGCTTTGTTTCTCTTCCTCAAAAATGCTCTTAATTTCACGTAACGGCTGGTTCAGATTTCTTTGGATATCATTGTTTAATGCTTTTAAAGGCGACACGTATAAAACACTTGTCACACCCGGAGGCAAGTTGCCTGTCACCAACTGGTTTATGGACCACAAAAAAGCGGTCAGGGTTTTTCCACTGCCGGTTGGCGCTGTGATAAGCACATTCTTTTTTTGGGCAATTAAGGGCCAGGCCTGCTCCTGGATATCCGTAGGACAACAAAAAGAATCAAAGAACCATTTTTTGATTAAAGGATGAAATAAATTTGTAATTGATGTCATGGATTGTATCTTAGATAATATCTGAAATTACAGGAATTATTTTAATACCTGCCAATTTCATTTCTTTTAAGGCTGATTTACTGGTGTCATCTGCAACACCTTTACAAAGGTTCTCGATCAGGAATACCTTAAACCCTGATTTAATCGCATCCATGGCTGTCGCCTTTACGCAATAATCCGTGGCAAGGCCGTAAATAATAAGGGTATCCAGCTTGTATGATTTGAGAAGTTCATCCAGTCCTGTTTTAATACCACCGTCATCAAAAAAACCGGAATAGGAATCATATTTCGAATTCATGCCCTTTTGAATGATGGCTAAAAACAGGTCATTATCAATAAGAATGTTGGCATTTTCAGATCCCCGGACACAATGTGGCGGCCAAAGAATCTGAGTACGGCCATCAACCTCAATAATTTCATAAACTGCTTTGTTTTTATGATTGGTATAAAAAGAGACATGATTTTGGGGATGAAAGTCCTGGGTGGCAAAAATTTTATACCCTTTGCTTTTTAACTGCTTTGTTGCAGCAAGCACCTTGTCAATATAGGACTGATCAGTATCCTGAACAGCAAGAGAGCCTTGTTTTAAAATTGTAAAATCTCCTTGCACATCCACAACAATCACTCCGGTTTGATCTATATCCAGCGAATTATCCATGAGACCCCCTTACATCTTTTAATTATCATAACTAAGTTTATTCTATTTTTATATAATAAAATAAACCCCGGGTGCAACACTGGTTTAACACTATCGAAATTTAACAACCTATGTAATGAAATATAAAAACTTTGATTATATTTGAGTAAGGTGAACCTCATCCCAATTTTCATTGTTCTCAGTCAAACCTTTAAAAATGGTTCGGAGAGTATCTGAACGATCTTTGGTATGAACTGTGCACACGATATTGTTAATAACAATTTTTAAACGCTAACTATTTGGAGGAATCAATGAAAAAGAAAATATCCCTTATTATGTTAACTGCCTTGTTTATGTTCTTTCCCATAATTGCCCAGGCAATTATGGTTCCATCTGCGGGACATACACTGAATGATGCAGTTATTCATACAGATGACAATGGTACGCCTGTCTCGGTTGAAATAACCGGGACATTTTCAGACGACTGTACCGAGGCTATGTATAATTTAGTGACCAAAATGGAGAACACACTTTTAATTCAAGTTTTTTTAGGATCGAATTCTTCATATTGCAATAGAGATTTAAGACCTTTTTCTTACATTGTTGAAATAGATTCAGTCCTTCAAAATTCCAGCATCACAGTGGTTCTTTATGATGGAATACCTGGGATAGATAGCTTTGTTGAAGTTATTGGTGATCCGCTGGTCATTGAAGGAAGCGATGATAATGAAACTAAGCTTGAAGAGATCGAGATTAATATCATGCCGAAAACGTTAAATTTAAAGTCAAACGGTAAGTTCGTTACCGTGTTCATTAAACCTCCCGAAGGATATAATACTGAAAACCTGACTTTAGAATCTGCTATCATCGAAAATGAAATTCATGCAGAAAAAATGTTTTTTAAAGACGATGTTTTTGTGGCGAAATTCAATAGAAACGAAATAATTGAACTTCTTTATGCCATGGGATTGGATTTCCCGGCAGAAGTTGAACTAAGTATTGACTGCGAATTTTTCGGTGATACTGCTTTCACGGCTGGATCAAAAGACACCATTAAAGTTCTGGATAAAGGAAAACTTAAAAAAAGAAAATAACTGAATATGAAAAACAAGGGTGCTGGAGGCCAATGATGTTAAATTTACAGATTTTGGCAAAAGCGTTAATCCAGCACTTCACGTATTTTCTGAGAAAGACCTCTCATCACAATCGGCTTCAACAGAAAAC
>JAGLNZ010000450.1 GCA_023139225.1 Desulfobacula sp.
GTAAAATTCAGTTCCAAACTCGATACGTAATTTTGCTCATAATTTCGAAAAATTCTATTTAAAACCAAATCAAGCTACTGATGTATAAAGAGTAACGCTGGGTATTAAAGGGCATTTATATATTGTGCTTTTATTTGAAAAAAAGGGAGCCTTATGAATACAAATCCTCAGCTCTCTGGTGTTGACTGGTCCCAAACATAAAGCCAGAAGTAAACGCTTCAAGTTCTCTCGGTTTGATTTGTAAGATTTTAAAAAATTTTATCAAGGTTTGAACTGGTATCATTGATACTCTGAGCGTCTTATGACATTTTCCATAAGGATAATAATACTTAAATGCACAAATCCTTTTTCGGGAATAATATTCACGCTAATGTATTTTAAGTTGAACCTGGAAGAAATAAAAAGGCAGAGATTGAGACAGGTTCAACTTCTGCCTCGCGCTCTACCTTAAAATAAAATTAGCGGGGGTGCCCATATGACTATTGGACTCTAATTTTAAAACCTACTCTCTTTGGTAATGTTTTTTATCTATAGCACCTATTTTTCAGTCTTTGCCACATTTGAGCTCAGTTCTACTCATTGTACACATACATACCTGGCTTGAGCGGTAGTCTTATAGCTACATGGGAGCTGGCATAGGTCCAAGTACTTTTTCGATCGCCAAACCGATAGATAGTAGCTTACGATCACTGCCAATTGGTCCATCTATTTCAACACCAACCGGCATACCACTTGCACCAAGACCAGCAGGAATGCTCAATCCCGGGATCCCGGCATTGGGACCTGGATCTGTATTTTGAATAAATAAATTAAAATTTTCAAGGCTGCTGGCGGAAGCACCTTGTTTGAGAGCTATGACTGGTGTTGTCGGAAAAATAATAATATCGAGTGCAGATTTTGCAAAGGTCTCTTCATACAATTTTTTCAACGCTGGACGTGATGTTAACATCGCAGAGGGATAGGCGGCATCGAAAGCATGGCCAGTAACAGCACCAAAAGCGCCTTTGACGTCAGCACTGGCGATATTCGCGGCCAATTGGTCTATTGTCACATCCGGTTTATATTTAGCAAGAAAAGCCACCATATCGTCGTACGCTTCTTTAAAAACAACAGGAAAACCGACAGCGTCGTTAAGTGTTTTTAGATTTGGCATACTCGTTTCAACAATAGTGGCACCTGCAGCAGTGAGTTTGGCAAGGGTGTCACTCATTACTTTTGTTGTATCAGCATCCAGGTTTTGGAAAAAGTAATCTCTCACTACGCCTATCCTCACCCCTTTCAAATCAGAGGCGATGACTGGAACGGTACGGGTGATGACGGCATCCAGCAATGCCACATCAGCAACGGTTTGGCCCATCGGTCCAGCCGTATCCCTTGTATGTGAAAGTGGAATGATGCCCTCACCAGGATAACGCCCTACTGTCGGGCGGAAACCGGCAATACCGCAGACAGCTGCTGGTATCCGAGATGAACCCCCAGTATCAGTACCGATACCAGCACTAACAAGACGCGCGGATATGGCAGCACCATTGCCTGAGGAAGATCCACCGGCAAAACGTGTGGTGTCATAAGGATTACGAACACCGATGCTTCCTGTTGTGGGATTAGGAAATGCTTCGTTATATCCTGATATACCAAAGGCCAGCTCGTGCATGTTGGTTTTGGCAAGAATGATCGCACCGGCCTTCCTTAATGCATCGATTACAGGTGCGTCTACAGTAGGTACCAATGTTTTCAATAATGGAGTACCACCTGTACAAGCTATATTTTTTACCAAGATATTGTCTTTGACAACAATAGGTATTCCTTGCAGGAGACCAGCGGTCTTACCAGCAGCACGATCTGCATCAGCCTTTTTTGCGGCGGCTAAAGCTCCCTCTTCATCTACTGTAATAAATGCATTCAAGTCGCTGCGTGTTTTTATTTTTGATAGATATGCGCGGATAAGATCTTCACTCTTTAGCGTACCATTGTTGAAAAAAGCAGCAGCTTCGGTGGCACTTAACTGCGTTAGGTCGACTGGCGATTTTACGCCTGTGGATAACCCACAGCCAGTAAAAAAGAAAAGTAACATGGTGATCAAAAGGTATGCAATCGCATGATTAAAAGATACTTTCATAGAACCTCCTTGTGTGTTATTGTTTATGATAAAAACTTGTTTTCTTAATTTACCCCTGTCTTTTAAATAATTCATTTTAAAAAGGCATTTTTATTGAATCATCCCTTTTTGTTGTAACAAAAAGAGTAAATCATAAACCTATTGAGATAGGTATCCCCAGATTTGGGGATGGGAATAAAGAAAGGATAAAATTAGAAAGAAATATCCACAATTCCTTCAAATAAAACTGAAATTAGTTCAGAACGATTGGTCACATCTAATTTCATGAAAATATTTTTCAGATGGGTTCTAACTGTATAAAATGAAATTCCAAGGACTTCGGCAATTTCAGTATCAATTAGACCTTTACAGACAAGTAGACTGATTTCTATCTCACGGGGGGTTAGATGATGTCGGATAGATAGCAACTCCTTATCAATTTTAATAGGAGCGACTTGATTT
>JAGLNZ010000451.1 GCA_023139225.1 Desulfobacula sp.
TTTATTTTTTGATAAATTTAACAAGGAATTTTAAAATGATAGAATCAAGTAAAGACCCTTCTTATATTGATCTTGACCTTAGCTTGAAATACAGGGTTAAGGATATTTCTCTTGCAGAAGAGGGATACAAAGACATGCAGCTTTCAGAAAAGGAGATGCCGGGGCTGATGGCCATCAGGAAAAAATATGGCCCTGAAAAACCCTTTAAAGGTTTGAAAATCATGGGCAGTCTTCATATGACCATTCAGACCGCCATGCTTATTGATACTCTTTATGAGCTGGGGGCTGATATTCGATGGGCATCCTGCAATATTTTTTCCACCCAGGACCATGCTGCGGCTGCCATTGCACAAAAAGGATCAGCAGCAGTCTTTGCATGGAAAGGTGAAACCCTTGATGAATTCTGGTGGTGCACGGAACAGGCACTGGTCTGGCCGGATGGTTCAGGGCCTGATTTGATTGTTGATGATGGCGGGGATGCAACCCTTTATGTTCATCAGGGCGTGAAAATGGAAAAAGATCCTTCTTTGCTTGATCATAAAACCAATAGTCTGGATGAAAAATGCCTGATAGACAGGTTGAGGGTGGGTTTTCAGGAAGACCCCAAAAAATGGAGCACCATTGCCAAAAAGATCCGGGGCGTATCAGAAGAGACAACAACCGGTGTTCACAGGCTGTATCAGCTTGCCGAAAAAAAAGAGCTGCTTTTTCCTGCCATCAACGTCAATGATTCCGTGACCAAATCCAAATTTGATAATCTTTACGGATGCCGGGAATCCCTTGCAGATGGAATCAAAAGAGGGACCGATATCATGATCGCAGGTAAAACAGTGATTGTGGCAGGATATGGTGATGTGGGCAAAGGTTGTGCTGCATCTATGAAGGGATACGGCGCTATTGTATGGGTCACTGAAATTGATCCGATTTGTGCACTCCAGGCAGCTATGGAAGGCTACAGGGTTGTGACAATGGAAGAGGCTGTTCCCCATGGGGATATTTTTGTGACCGCCACCGGGAATTACCACGTTATTAAAGGCGAGCACATTGAACTGATGAAGGACGAAGCCATTATCTGCAACATTGGACATTTTGATAATGAAATAGAGATGAGTTATCTGGATAACCATCCAAAAGCTGTGAAAATAAATATCAAGCCCCAGGTGGATAAGTGGGTATTAGAGTCTGGCCGGTCGGTCATAGTTCTTGCCGAAGGAAGACTTGTGAACCTGGGTTGCGCAACAGGCCACCCAAGTTTTGTGATGAGCAATAGTTTTTCAAACCAGACTCTGGCCCAGATAAAACTGGCCAAAGAAGATCTTGAAACCAAAGTTTATACTCTGCCCAAGGAACTTGACGAAGAAGTGGCAAGACTTCATTTGAAAAATCTTTCCGTAAGCCTGACTCAAATGACCCAGGAGCAGGCGGATTATCTTGGGATTCCCATCAACGGCCCATTTAAAACAGATAATTACAAGTATTAAGTCTCATTATTTTTTGCCTGCGGGAAAAAAGGCAGATCCTTTTACCCGCAGGCTGATTCCACAGCTTTATCCCACCGTTTTGTCCCACAGCTTTATCATTGATAGCCTGTTCTAAGCGGTTCAAAATTTTAAACTCGATGGAAGCGTTTGTTTTTTTAATTATTTCAATGTGTTATGTTTTTTATAAAAAAATATAGATGCTGAAGGTTCAAAATTTTGAACTTTTATGGGGTTAAATGAGTATAAAAAGAAATGGGAAAAGTATTAAAGTGATAAAAATAAGAAAGTGTTTATTTGAATTATTAAATAAAATAAGCGTGTTATGATTTTTGTGGGTAGTAATTAAAAGGGGGTGGCACACCAATTGCATTAATAAATACTTAACATAACAAAGATTAATTTTTTCATCTTTTTTCCTTTTCTTAAAAAGGCTGCTTTTAAAAAAAGCAGCCTTTTTAAGTTTTAACGCCTATTTTGTCTATTGAAAGATCTGCAAAGTTGAAACCGCAGCCGCCCTCAGAATTATCTATTTTTTTAGCAGGCCTTGGAAGACTAACCTTTAATCAATGTGATGATTTCATCATTATCCGGGAATCGTTTGGCCTGATGTTTTGAAAAAATTGTCTTTTTATCCAGAATTATATCATATACCCCTTTTGATCCGGGAACCAGTTCAGGTGATATGCCCAATTTTTTTTTTATCATCTCTGCCAGACCGGCAGCCCTTGGTTCATAGTTTCACACTGAACAATAATTAATTTTGAT
>JAGLNZ010000452.1 GCA_023139225.1 Desulfobacula sp.
AAAACTGGCCGAGGATATGGGGGTTAAAATTGAGTTTGTTCCCACAGCATGGTCAGGTATTATCCCGGCACTTTTAACCGGTAAGTTTGATGTGATCATCGGCGGTATGGGCGTCACCCCTAAAAGGAATTTAAAGGTGAATTTCACCGTTCCCTATGAATATTCGGGTATGTCAATGGTTGCACACAAACTGCGTGCAAAAGGTTTTTCATCTTTGGATGATTTTAACAAAAAGGATGTTACCATTGCCGCCCGGATGGGAACAACAGCAGAACAGGCAGCCGGAAAACATATGCCCAATGCAAGCTTAAAGCTGTTTGAAAACGAGAGCCAGGCACTTCAGGAGTTAAATCTGGGCCGGGTCCATGCCGTGGTTTCTTCTGCTCCCATGCCGGTATTTCATGCGCTCAAGTACCCGGATAAATTATTTGTTCCCTTCAAGGAAAACTTTACAAAAGAACCCATTGGATTTGCCATCAGAAAAGGGGACCATGACGCTCTTAACTATTTTAATAACTGGATTTTGAACATGCATGCCCAGGGATTTTTAGAAGAGAAAAAAGCATATTGGTTTGAATCCAAAAAATGGGAGGATCTTGTTAAATAATAAAACCCTAAAATTTTCAATGATTGATATTGCAGTCATAATCCTTGTTATTACTGCAATATTTTTATTTTTTTCACGAATGAGTCTTGTCCTTGACTATAAATGGGAATGGGATGCGATCCCGTCTTATTTCTTTTTTTTGGATGCCGGCTCAGGAGAACTGAAACCCAATATCCTTGTCAAAGGATTTGTCACAACGGTTAAACTCAGTTTCTGGGCTACGTTTCTGGGATTTTTATTGGGGACCGTATCCGGTGTCATGGGGGCAAAGGGATCATTTGAACAGCGATTTGTCAGCCGGATCTATGTGGAAACTATTCGAAATATCCCCTCTCTTGTGCTGGTTATTATTTTTTATTATTTTGTGTCCAGCCAGTTTCTGGATGCGCTCTATCTGGATAGATGGTTAAGAGGCAGCTCCCGGGAGGTTCAGCAGATCGTAAGTTTTTGGTTCTCAGAGCCCGGCCAGATCAATGCTTTTATTTCCGCCATTATCGCCCTTGGAATTTATGAGGGTGCCTATGTATCAGAGATTGTCCGTGGAGGTATCATCTCCATACCGGAAGGCCAATGGGAGGCCGCCTGGTCCGTCGGTTTATCAAGGCAAAAGACATTTTTGCTTGTGATTTTACCCCAGACCTTCAGGAGAGTGGCATTCCCCCTTGCAGGGCAGTTTATATCCACCATAAAAGATTCAGCTATTGTGTCTGTCATTTCAATCCAGGAGCTGACTTTTCAGGGGATGGAACTGATGGCTGCCACCTTTCTGACATTTGAAATCTGGATCACGATTACATTTCTTTATTTTATCCTGACATTTACACTCTCAAGATCAGTGGCTTTTCTTGAAAAAAAATATGCCTTAAAGCAATAACAGCCTATAGAATAATATTCAGAATCCTGCGAAGCGGTTCAGCCGCACCCCAGAGCAATTGATCCCCCACTGAAAAAGCAGTGAGATAATCGTCACCAAGGTTCATCTTTCTGATACGTCCCACCGGCACAGTCAATGTCCCTGTTACTGCTGCAGGTGTAAGCTCTTTGATGGTATCTTCCTTTAAATTCGGAACCACTTTAACCCAATCATTATTTTCAGCAAGTATGGCTTCAATTTCATTTAGCGGAACATTTTTTGTAAGCTTGATGGTAAACGCCTGGCTGTGGCATCTCATGGACCCAATCCTGACACATTGGCCGTCAATGGGAATGGGATTGTCTGAGCGCCCGATAATTTTATTGGTTTCAACAAGCCCCTTCCATTCTTCCCTTGTCTGACCATTGTCCATTGCCCGGTCAACCCATGGAATCAGACTTGCAGCCAGCGGAACCGCCCAGTTTTGAACGGGAAATTCAGAGGATCTCATAGTGTTGATGACAATTTTATCAAGTTCCAGAATGGCAGATGCAGGATTCTCAAGAACAGGAGATGCCATTTTGCCAATGGTCTGCATCTGGGCTACAAGTTCTTCCATGTTTTTTGCACCGGCACCCGATGCAGCCTGGTATGTCATGGAAGTCAGCCATTCTATCAAATCATTTTCAAACAAGCCTCCAAGGGCCATCATCATGAGGGAAACGGTACAATTGCCGCCAATGTAATTTTTAATACCGTCGGACAATGCATTATCAATGACCTTGCGGTTTACAGGATCAAGTACAATAATACTTTTATCATCCATTCTCAATGTTGATGCAGCATCAATCCAGTAGCCGTCCCAGTTCTTTTCAGCAAGCTTGGGGCGGACGGATTCTGTGTATGATCCACCCTGGCAGGACAGGACAATATCCATATCAAAAAGACTGTCTATATCATACGCATCGACCAGTTGATCGACCAGGGGCGGTGTCTCAACGCCAACGTCAGGGGCTTTTTGACCCACCTGGGATGTTGTGAAAAAAAGAGGAGTAAATTGTTTGAAATCATTTTCTTTTATCATTCTTTCCATGAGTACGGAACCAACCATCCCACGCCAACCAACAATTCCAACTTTTTTCATTGTCCTTTTCCTTT
>JAGLNZ010000453.1 GCA_023139225.1 Desulfobacula sp.
CTTGCCATAACCCTTCACAATATACCCGAAGGCCTGGCGGTTGGTGTTGCTTTTGGAGCTGTCGCAGCCAATCTTCCTTCTGCCACAATCGGAGGCGCAATTGCTCTGGCAATTGGCATAGCGATTCAAAATTTTCCTGAAGGTACTGCCGTATCAATGCCGTTGAGAAGAGAAGGCATGTCTAAGTGGAAAAGTTTTTTTCTGGGACAGGCTTCCGGTGCGGTTGAACCAATTGCCGCAGTAATCGGGGCATTATTTGTCCTGAAAATGCAAAATATTCTTCCATATGCCCTGTGTTTTGCTGCCGGAGCTATGATTTTTGTTGTAGTGGAGGAACTGATTCCGGAATCTCAAAAAGATTATGCAAATATCGATACGGTAACAATGGCAACAATGCTTGGTTTCTCGGTAATGATGATTCTCGATGTGTCTTTGGGTTGATAGACTAAAATTATTAAATTGCAGTCAGAACCACTCTTTTTTTGCTATTCACTATTTTGGCGGCCTGCAAGAATAGTTGCACCAATAATGATCAAACCACCGAAAAGAGTCCTTATCTCTGGTATCTCATTGAGTATGAAAAAAGCAAGAATGATTCCATAAACCGGTTCAAGTCCGGAAATAACTGCTGCGGTTTGTGCGCGTATAAAGGTTAATGATTTTATAAACAGGGTATGGGCACAAGCGGTGCAGACAACGCCTAAAAATATGAGATTGGGAAGATCCCAAAGTTGT
The DNA here is from genome assembly GCA_023139225.1 of Desulfobacula sp. Lineage (GTDB taxonomy): Bacteria > Desulfobacterota > Desulfobacteria > Desulfobacterales > Desulfobacteraceae > Desulfobacula. The sequence goes on from JAGLNZ010000453.1 coordinate 736, forward strand.
GGCCGTTCAATTTGCAGACCCAGGATCGGCAAGACTAAAAATATTGCCGCAAAAAGGTTTTGATAAAATGCTACGGCAATGGAATCACAGACCCGTGCATTTCTCCTGTTTACAAGGGCTAAAACAGCAAAGGTGAAACCTGATATGATCCCGAAAAATCCGCCTCTGGTGACATTGTTTGAAAAATTAAAATCCGGGATAACAAGAAGAATACCGATAAAAACAATACCTGCGATAAAAATGTCTATTGTTTTCAGCTTTTCTTTGAAAAATAAGGGTTCCAGAAAGGTCACAAATAAGGGAAAGGTGGAAAAGGTGACAAGACCTATGGCCACACTTGAAATCTGAATAGAAAGAAAAAAACTCCACCAGTGAACAGCCAGAAGGATTCCCTGGAAAATAAAATAGGAAACCTGTTTTTTATCAAACACAAACAATGCTGTTTTTGAAAAAAATCGTGCAAATACAAAGAGTGCAATAAAAGCAAAAAAGGTCCTTCCAAGGACAATATAAAGGGGGCTGCAGGACAGGAATTTGCCGAAAAGACCTGCAAATCCAAACAGGAAGACGGCAATATGGATTTGTACAACCCCTTTATTCAATATGCTCGGGTTCAAATTTAAATAATTACCTTGTCAATTGCCGGTATTTTATCCGTGTGGGCTGATCAGCTTTAATTCCAAGGCGTTTTTTCCGGTCTTTTTCATAATCTGAATATGACCCTTCAAAAAACAGGGTCTGGCTGTCTCCCTCAAAAGCCAGGATATGGGTGGCGATTCTGTCCAGAAACCACCTGTCATGACTGATAATAACAGCGCATCCGGCAAAGTTTTCCAGCGCTTCCTCTAGTGCCCTCAGGGTGTTGACATCCAGATCATTGGTGGGCTCATCCAATAATAAAAGATTGGCTTCCTGCTTCAGCATGGTGGCCAGGTGGACCCGGTTTCTTTCCCCCCCTGAAATATCTTTCACCTTTTTTTGCTGGTCTGATCCTGAAAAGTTGAATTTTGCCACATAGGCCCGCGAGTTCAATTCTCTGCCGCCAATGAGCAATTTATCATTTCCATCTGAGATCAATTCAAAAATTGTTTTTTCAGGATCAAGTGTATCTCTTTCTTGATCAACGTATGCAAGTTTTACACTCTGACCAAGCTCAATGGTTCCCAGGTCGGGTTTTTCTTTGCCCGTGATCATGTTGAACAGGGTTGTTTTACCGGCTCCATTGGGCCCGACAACACCAATGATGCCGCCCGGAGGAATGACAAAGTTCATATTTTCGACCAGTAGCTTGTTTTCAAATGCCTTGGAAATATTTAAGGCCACAATGACTTTTTCTCCAAGCCTGGGGCCTGGTGGAATGAATATTTCCATGGTGTGTT
>JAGLNZ010000454.1 GCA_023139225.1 Desulfobacula sp.
ATGATGAAAAAATCGGGTTTCAGGACGCTTAATCTTTCTTTGGGATCAACATCAAAAGACCAGTTGAAAAAATTTAAAAGGCCTGATGTGAGAGCTTCCTTTGAAAAGGCTCTTTTACTTGCCAAAAAATATGATCTTGAATGCGTCTCATATATTATTGCTGCAGCACCGGGCCAGACCGCACAAAGTTCCCTGGAAGATCTTTTATACCTGGCGCAGAAAAGAACCCTTGCAGGGTTGTCAATTTTTTATCCTGCCCCCGGCAGTCTTGATTATCAGCTTTGCAAGGATAAAAAAATCCTGCCCAAAAGCTTTGACCTGATGCGGTCAACTGCACTTCCATTGAATGATACAACGTCAAGAATAGAAGCTGTCACACTTTTAAGGCTTTCAAGAATCTTAAATTTCATGAAACATTTGATTGATACCAGGGGCACAATACCTGAACCAAAACCATTTTTTGACAAGCAAATAGAATCGTCTTTTGACAGGCAGGCCCTGTCACAAAAACTTCTTCAATGGTTTTTGCATGACGGAAAAATGAGGGGAGTTCATCCCAAGGGTGAGATATACACCCATATTGCAGATGATATCCTCACCACCCGGTTTTCTAAAAAGGTAAAAACAATTTGCCTTGCCGGTATAAAATAAGTGGCGGATTGCTGTTAAGACTTCCTGGAATTTAAAAATTTATCCCTGTGCTGATAGACTGAATCAAAGGTGTATAAAGCCAATGCTGTCCATATCATGATAAATGTGACCAGCTTTTCTGATGAAAACGGCTCTTTATAATAAAATACTGCCAGTAAAAATGAACAGCACGGGGCAATATACTGCAAGAATCCAACCGTTATTAAACTAGACCTTTTGGTACCAATGGTAAAAAACAATAACGGCAATCCTGTAACAAGACAGGTGCCCATCAATAACAGATCAGTTGAAAAATTAATATTTAACATGGCACCGTTCCCGTTTGAATGAAGCACACAAAGATATCCAAGAGAAGGAATTGAAAGCAACAGGGTTTCAATACACAGCCCGGGCAGCGGTAAAACCGGAATCATCTTGTGGATAAGGCTATAGAGGGCAAAAGACACGGCAATAGTGATTGAAATCCAGGGGAATTGTCCTAAGAACATCGTATAGTATACAACGCCGACACCGGCAATAAGCAATGCTGCAACCTGTAATTTTCTTAATTTTTCCTTTAAAAAAATCATGGCTAAAAAAACAATGATCAAAGGATTAATATAATATGCAAGGCTTGTCTGAAGGACTTCATCATGATTTACTGCCCAGATGAACAAATACCAGTTAAGCGCCAGAATAATAGTTGAGATAAACAATATGCCAAGATATAGGGGGTTTTTAATAATTTGAACAAGCTCTTTTACTCTTTTCTGAACAAAAATAATCACCAGTAAAAAGACAAGAGACCAGATTGTTCTTTGCAGCAATAATTCCAAAGAATTTACATGGGACAACAGCTTCCAGAAGACAGGGCTGAGTCCCCATATAAAATAGGCGGGTAAAAGAAAGGCAACACCACCGCCAAGATTTGTTTTTGGATCAGTTTGCAAGTTTACCGATATATTTTCTTTGTTCCAGGACAATGTGTTCCTCGACATGGGAGCTGATTATTTTCTGCACCATTGTTGCAACATCGTCAATCTCCATATGTTCGAATGCTGAAAAGGGAATTTCATCCAGCACTCTGACTTCCATCTGATATTGACCCCGAATCTTTAATGAATATTTTGGCAGGGCATCCTTGGTATTATTGATCACCAGAGGCAAGATAGGTTTTCTCATTTTTTTTGCAAGAATAAACGCACCCGGCTTAAAAGGCTTTACAATTCCTGTTTTTGACCGTGTTCCTTCAGGGAATAGAATAATTGAAATATTTTGTTTCAGCAGGTTTTTGCATTGATCCATCATCTGCCCGATACTTTCCTTATCACCCCTTCTTAATTTCACATGCCCGTTTAAAACCATATTCCACCCAATAAACGGCAGTTTAAACACTTCAGCCTTGGAGACCCATCTAAAGGGGAAAAAAAGACGATAAGCCAAAAGAATATCTAGCTGGGACTGATGGTTTGATACGATGATATAACTTTTTTTCATGTCCATTTTTTGCCGACCTGTTATCTTAACCGACCATATCGGCATACACCAGATATACAGGGAGGCCCAGAAAGATGTAAAAAGATTCAAAATAATAAGGCGTTTGTCAAAAAAATGAGTCAGCAAACGAATCAAACAGGCAATGATGAACAAGAATGCCGAACTTAAACCCACAAATGCAATATAT
>JAGLNZ010000455.1 GCA_023139225.1 Desulfobacula sp.
GATCACGGGTTCGGGCTTTGCAGCCTTTATTCACATCTAAACCAGATTTCAGTAAGCAAAGAGGCGTTGGTTAAAAAAGGTGATGATATTGGTTTCACCGGTCTGACAGGCCTTGCCGGTGGCGACCATCTTCATTTTTCAATGATTGTTCACAATGTTTTTGTAAATCCTGTGGAATGGTGGGATAGTGCATGGATTAAAAATAATATTATATCAAAAATAGATTTTGTGAAACAGATGCCATAATTTTTGATAACAAAGGTTTGTTATGCCTAAAGGTTTGTTATGACTGACTATAAAGTTAATAAAACAATTGAACAGATAAATAAAAAAATTGCTGCCGGCGAAGCTGTAGTTGTTACTGCAGAAGAAATTGTCGATATTGCCAGAAAAGAGGGCGTTGTTGAAGCGGCTAAAAAAATTGATGTAGTGACCACCGGAACATTCGCACCCATGTGTTCTTCAGGGGCTTTTATTAATATCGGCCAGTCCAAACCCCTGGTCAGGACAACTAAAACCTGGTTTAATAATGTAGAGGCGTATTCGGGACTGGCAGCAGTGGATTGTTATCTGGGTGCCACCCAGACCTGTGAAGATGATCCCCTAAATAAACGACATCCCGGTGAATTCAATTATGGCGGCGGTCATGTGATACAGGACCTGGTTGCAGGAAAACAAGTTCATATAAGGGCTCAAAGCTATGGTACGGACTGTTACCCCAATAGAGAAATAGAAAAAATTGTCACTTTGAAAGACTTGCCCAATGCCATGTTGTGTAATCCTCGAAATGCTTATCAAAATTATAATTGTGCAATAAATAAATCCGATAAAATTAAATATACTTATATGGGGACATTAAAGTCAGGCATGGGGAATGCCAACTATTCCACATCAGGTGAGCTCAGCCCCTTGTTGAATGATCCTTATCTAAAAACCATCGGTGTCGGCACCAGGATTTTTTTAGGCGGTGCACAAGGATATGTGACATGGACCGGCACCCAGCATAAAAAAAAGGTTGAAAGAGGATTGAACGGTGTGCCGGTTACACCCGCAGGGACCCTTTCCGTGATGGGGGATTTAAAGCAAATGTCCCCGGAATGGCTCGTGGGGCAAAGCATTCGAGGATATGGATGTTCGCTGTCCGTCGGTTTTGGTATTCCGATTCCGGTTTTAAATGAGGAAATTCTTAAATTTACATCGGTTTCAGACGAAGAACTGTTCACCCAGATCATTGATTATGGATATGATTACCCGGAATGTATTTCAAAATCCTATGGGCAGGTCAGTTATGCCGAACTGAAAAGTGGTTCGATCATGATCAAAGGTGAAAAAATTTCAACTGTTCCTTTATCCTCCATGGTAAAGGCAAGAAAAATAGCTGATATTTTAAAAAAATCAATACAAAAGGCAAAGTTCTTTTTAAGTCAACCTCAGCACATGTTCTATTAGATTAAGGTTAAGTTAAGGATATACACAATGGTACAAAAGAAATCCAAGAGTTCTTTGCGGGAAAATACAGAGGCGATCATTATAGCAATTATTATTGCCATGTTTATCAGAACATTTATAGTTCAGGCATTTAAGATTCCATCCGGTTCCATGCTGGAAACCCTTCAAATCGGCGACCAGATTCTTGTTAATAAATTTATATATGGCGTAAAGATTCCATTTACGGGTGGTAAAGTACTCATCCGTGTTAAAGATCCGAAAAAGGGGGATATTGTCGTATTCAAGTATCCTGAAGATCCTTCCAAGGATTTTATTAAACGGGTGATTGCCACAGGGGGAGATACTCTGGAAATCATTAATAAAAAATTGTATGTAAATGATAAACTGATTAAACCCCAGAAATATGCAGTTTACATAGACAGTAAAATATACTCC
>JAGLNZ010000456.1 GCA_023139225.1 Desulfobacula sp.
ATTGGAATGGTTTTGTTAGTTTCTCTGATATGTTCATATATATCCTTCCCATTGATATCTCCCGGAAGAATATAATCCAGACTTACTAAATCATATTCATTCCTGCCTAATAAATCCATTGCAACTTGTCCATTGGGAGCAATATCCACATGGTGGTTGCAGGGATCTTGTGTCAATACCTTGTATTGCACATCTGAGATGGCTGTTTCATCTTCAACAAGAAGAATATACTTTTCAAAACATGCTGTTTCTTCCCGGATTTGGATTTTTTCTTCACTTGTTAATTCTTTTTTAATGACAGGCATATTAATGCTGACTTTCGTACTTGAGCCAAATTCAGATTCAACTGAAATATTACCCTTATGCAGTTCAATATATCTTTTTACATTGGCCATCCCATAGCCGGTTCCCTTAATACCGGTTTTATATGAACCTGTCACATCCTTTGTTCCCTTTAAGGTGAAAGATGGTTGATAAATGTCTTCCAGATATTCCTTAGGAATTCCACATCCGTTGTCCTCAACCTCAAAACAGATATTTTCTTCTAAGCAATAGGTACGAAGGATTATTCTGGGGAGTTCATTCATACTCGTGGCATGGATTGAATTTTGTATTAGATTTACAAATGCATGTTCAATCATTCCCGGATCAGCAAGCAGCTCTGGTACTCCTGGCTCATATTCCTTGATAAGCTCAATTCCTTCCAAATCCTTTCTCAACAGATTTACAACAAGATCCATTTTTTCAATAATTCTGAAAAATTCCTGTTTTGGCTCCTGGTCATTGGCAAACGCAACCAGATTCCTTGTTAAATTTTTTCCTCGCAGCGTTTGTTCGAAAATTAATTCCAGCGTCTTTTTTGTTTTTGGCTCCCTGGTATTCAGAAGTGACAGCTGGGCATTACCCATAATAACACCCAGAACGTTATTAAAATCATGGGCCATTTTTCCTGCTATCTGCCCAACCAGTGCCAGCTTTTCATGTTCCGCTGCAATTTTTTGAGCCTTTATTTTTTCTTCTTCTGATTTCTTGCGATCGGTAATATCATGAGCAACGACCCGTGCTCCTTGTAATTTCCCATTTTTATAAATAAAATCACTGTTTAGAATGACACATAATGTTTGGCCATTTTTTTTAATAATGTTGTATTCAACGTTGCCGGGCAGTTCTCCTCCTATAGAAAGTTTTTCAAGTCTTCCAATATATAAATTTTTACTTTCTTTTGATAAAAGATCCAGAGGATTCATGGATAAAAATTCTTCTTCTGAGTAGCCGGTATATTTGCACATTATATCATTCACGTTAACAAACCTGACGCTTTCAAAATCAATCTCGTAAATTCCCGCCGGAGCATTCTTAAAAAGATGTCTATACTTCTCCTCGCTTTCCTTGAGAGCCACCTCGGCCTTCATTCGGGCAGTGATGTCTTCGCCTGAACTCAATGTGGCGATTATTTTACCTTCGTCATTCTTCAAAAAGGAATTTTGCCAGGCTATCAATCTTTCTTCACCGCCTTTTGTCAGCACATAATTTTCAAAATACTCTACCGGTTCGCATTTCTCGGAAACCAGATCAATAAAAACGGATACTGTTTTTTTTCTGTCTTTTTTCGGAATAAATTGATTGAACCAGTTTTTTCCGATGATTTCCGATTGCTCAAAACCAAGCAATTGGCATCCTTTTTTATTTATCAACGCCACTGTTTGATCAGTGTTAATTACAACGATGATTACGCCGGCAATATCTAAATATTTTTGTACATTATCTCTTTTTCTTCGAAGTGCTTCCTCTGTTTGTTTAATATCTGTAATATCACGCAAGGTCCCCATGATGCCGATCGGCTTACCATCATCCCGAATAAGTGAATTGTGCATCAAAGTTGGAAAGACAATACCATTACGTTTGACATGCCAGATTTCACCTTTAAAGCTGCCTGTTTGTTTTATTTCTATGTTAGCTGCATCTACGGATGGCATCTGTTCAGGAGTATGAAAAATGGAAAGATTTTTACCAACAAGTTCTTCAGGCAAATATCCGTGCATCTGTCCAAAAGCATAATTTGAATATTCCAGATTACCATCCAGGTCAACAACAGCTATACCTTCACTGCTTTGCTCTACAGCTAATAAGAGAAGTTCCAGTTGTTTATTTGAACTTCGCCGTTCATGGGCTGCTGTTTCTAATCCCTTTACTCTTTCCTCTAATTTCCCATAAGTTGGTTTTTCAGCCATATAAAATTCCTTTTAATGTCCAAATAAACTTTGGCTGGGCAGAAGACTCGTCATACTTTTCAATATCTAATTTTTTTTAAAAACAGCAGGAATGCTTCTGATATTCAAATCAAATGTAATAAAAGCAAGGATACAACAAATTGTGACACTAGACAAATTATATCACAGAGCAGTAATTATGGCCATTGAGCAAGGAAAACTTCAGCACTTAATTTTTGACAATAAGGTGCTTTCAGCCACCGTGCTTTTGCAGCAGTTTTTGGAGGTTATTCTGCAATTTATCTTGAATTACCCTGGAATAGCAAAGAACTTTTCTTGACATCAAAGGAACAATCTTATAAAGACAATAAAGCTTTTGTCTGAAGACAAAAATAAAGAAGTAAGAATATAATATTAAAAACAGAGCCACGGAGGCTGATAATTCCTTTTTTTTTAAGGGATTATATCTTTGTGGCTTTTTTTATTTAAGAGGAGATAATGATGAAAAATATATATTGGATACCATTAATTGCCTGTCTGTTTCTAACCTTATCCGCTTTTTTTGCTGTTGCTCAACCATCAAGACAGATAACCGATACCAACCTGAGAATAGTCAGCATCCCCCAAAAAATTGATCGGATCATATGTTCGGGGCCGGGATGTTTAAGACTGATCACGTACTTTGGTGCCCAGGACCTTGTTGTGGCTGTGGATGATATTGAAACAAGAAAGAACAAATTTGATGCCCGGCCTTATTCTCTGGCCAACCCGCAATTCAAAAAACTTCCTGTTTTCGGAGGGTTTAGAGGTTATGATGATCCTGAAAAAATACTGGGATTAAAAATTTTGCCCCAGGTTATTTTCAAAACATACGCCACCATGGGATATAATCCTGTTGAGCTTGAAAAAAAGACCGGAATCCCTGTGATCATCCTTGAATACGGCGATCTTTCTAAAAACAGAAAAAAATTATTCAATTCACTGGACATCATTGGCCAGGTGTTACAAAAAGAATCCCGTGCCAAAGAACTGGTTCGCTTTTTTAACCGGCATATCAATGAACTTGATAACAGGACAAAAGATATTAATGATAAAAAAACCTGTTTTGTCGGGGGAATTGCATTTAAAGGCCCCCATGGATTTCAATCCACAGAACCTTCTTATCCGCCCTTTCGGTTTGTAAATGCAAAAAATATTGCCTCAACCAACGATATGACAGGTAAAAATTTCCACCATAGTAACTTTTCCAAGGAAAAAATCCTGCAGGCTAACCCTGATATCCTGTTCCTGGATCTATCCACCCTTCAGATGGGGGAAGGTCATGGCGGTCTTCATGAACTAAAAAACGACCCGGTTTATAAAGGATTGACTGCCGTGGAAGCCAATAAAGTTTACGGGGTGCTTCCCTATAACTGGTATACCCGGAACTTTGGCTCAGTCCTTGCGGATGCGTGGTACATAGGACAAATCTTATACCCGGACAGGTTTAAAGATATTAACCCTGAAAAAAAAGCCGATGATATCTATGAATTCCTGGTTTCAAAACCTGTTTTCAATTCCATGAATTCATTGTTCAAGGGCATGGTGTTTCAACAAATAGATTTCAATTAAAAGGCTGCAGCCATGCATTTCGAAGATGGTGAAATACCAGAGGAGTACTCAAGATATATAAAGAAAAAAACCTTCTTTATTTTTTTAGTCTTTATTGCTCTGATTTTCATTACGATTACCAGCATATCTCTCGGATCAGTCCATATCGGATTTTTTGAGGTAATTAAAACCCTTTTTAAAAATTCCAGTTCCAGGCAGTTCGAGCTGATCATCTGGAATATCCGGCTGCCCCAGACCTTGACTGCCATAGTTGCCGGTGCAGGTCTTGCAAGCGCAGGTACGGTGATGCAGTCTGTTTTAAGAAATCCTCTGGCATCACCGTTTACTCTTGGCATTGCCCATGCCGCTGCCTTTGGAGCGGCTTTTTCCGTCATGATTCTTGGAAGCGGTGTAATGGCAAGCTCTTTAAGTGATGCCTTAAATATTTCAAATCCGGTGGTTACGCTGTTGTCTGCCTTTTTCTTTTCCATGGCAACCGCCTGCCTGATCACCTATATCTCAAAGATAAGGGGAGCTTCCCCGGAAACCATGGTACTGACAGGAGTGGCCTTAGGCTCACTCTTTATGGCCGGAACCATGCTCCTCCAATTTTTTGCCGATGATGTTCAGCTTGCTGCCATGGTGTTCTGGACATTTGGAGATGTTGCCAGGGCAGACTGGGAGGATTTCTGGTTCCTTTTTTGGGTAACCCTCTGCCTTTTGATCTATTTTCTGGCCAACACAAAAAATTACAATGCCATGGATATGGGAGATGAGACTGCCAAAGGACTTGGCGTAAAAGTTGAGCCTGTAAGGCTTACAGCAATGATGGCTGCATCCCTTGTGACCTCTGTCATCATTTCTTTTATAGGTATTATCAGTTTTATCGGACTTGTGGCCCCCCACATTGTTCGACGGGTGATCGGAGATGATCAAAAATTTCTCATGCCTGCCTCCATTCTTGTTGGGGCACTGATTCTTCTGTCTGCAGATATTGTAGCAAGACTGGTTCTTTTGCCCCATGTACTGCCGGTTTCAATTTTTACATCGTTCCTTGGAGCGCCTGTGTTTATTTATCTAATTATCAAAGGACATAAAAAATGATTCTTAATGTAAATGGTCTTACATTCCATTATAAAAGCCATGAAACCTTGAAAAATATCAATTTTTCCATTAAAAAAGGTGAAACAACCGTCATCCTGGGCCCCAATGGTGTCGGCAAGACAACCTTGCTTAAATGCCTGAATTCCATCCTGGCTCCCCAAAGCGGTGATATTCTTGTTAAGGATAAAAATATCAAGGAAATGAATATTAAACAGATTGCAAAAGAAATCAGCTATGTGGCACAGAAAAATGACCCGGCAAGGGTTACGGCATTTGACGCCGTTCTTTTAGGACGGCATCCCCATATCCGCTTTAAAACAAATCCCGATGATTTAAAAAAAGTAGATGCTATCATAAAAAGGCTGAATCTTTCCCACCTGTGCCTGAAATACCTGGATCAAATGAGTGGGGGAGAACTGCAGAAAGTTTCCATTGCCAGGGCGCTTGTCCAGGAGACAGACCTTCTCCTGCTGGATGAACCCACAAGCAGCCTTGACTTAAAAAACCAGACTGATATCCTTGGACTGATCAGGCATATTGTAAAGGAACATCATATTGCAGCCATCATGACCATGCATGATCTGAATACCGCCTTGCGATATGCGGATCAATATTTATTTTTAAAGGATAAAACAATTTACGGGGCCGGAAAGATAAATGACATTTCTTCAAAAATGATAGAAGACGTTTATGATGTCAGGGTTGAAATAGTTTATCATAAGGGATTTCCCTTAGTTGTCCCCATTGAGAATAGAAAAGCTGCCTGACTTTACAAAAAAGGAGATTCAATAATGGTGTGTTCAATTAAAAAAGAAGTGATTGAAAAAACAATAGAGTTTCACGGCCATAGTTGCCCGGGCCTGGCCATAGGGATTCGGGTATCCGAACTTGCAATGGAAAAACTTGATATCCAAAATGCAAAAGCTCCTGTATGCGTAGCGGAAACAGACATGTGCGGGGTGGATGCCATCCAGTTTCTGACAGGATGTTCTTATGGCAAGGGCAACCTGATCCACAAAGATTACGGCAAATCAGCTTTTACCTTTTATGACAGAGACGCTCAAAAAGGTTTTAGAGCCGTATTCAGGGATAATTTTGCCGATGACGAAAAACAAACGGACGACACAAGAGTGCTAATGAAAAAAATTACCCAGGGCACTGCCACAAAACAAGAAGAAGAACGGCTGCAAGAATTAAGAAACGACCGGATCAACCAGATACTTCAGGCTGATTTAAAAAATATTTTTTTGACAAAAAAAATAAACACACCTCCTGTGAGACCTGCCAGGATTCTGAAAAGCATTCAATGTGA
>JAGLNZ010000457.1 GCA_023139225.1 Desulfobacula sp.
TGACAATTCCTTTATTAAAGATGCCATTGGCTGCCCAGGCAAAATCATCATAATAGGGGCCTGTGACAGTGAGGGCACCATGGATGGCCGGTTCAATAAAGTTTTGCCCTCCCAGCGGTTTCAAGCTGCCGCCCACAAAGACAACCGAAGCAAAATCATAGGCTGTTTTAAGTTCTCCAAATGTATCCCATAAAATAATTCCCGGTCCTGTCAGAGGGGAATTTATTCCGGATCTTAGGTGAAAATTTAAATTTTGGGAAGTTAAGAGTCCTTTCCATGGGTTGACTCTGTGCATATGCCGGGGAAAGATGGCCACAACCTGATCCGGGAATGTTGTTAAAATATTTTTTATTATATGGACAATATTTTTTTCTTCCTGCTTTCTGACAGATGCCAGAATGGTCAGCGGCAGGGCCTGGGGAAGGATTTTTTTTATTTGTTTCAGGGTGTCGGTATCAGGCATATCAGTTTTGATGGATTCAAACTTGATATTCAGCATGGTTTTAACCATTGTTTTTTTAAAAATTTGCATATACCTTCTTGCATCCTGATTTGAAGTTGCAAGAATATAGTCCGGTGCCAGGTGTTTCCATAAAAATTTTGTTTTTAGATAATGGTTAAAACTTTTCTTTGAAAGCCTTGCATTTATAATAAAAATTTTGGTGTGGTTCTGTTTCAGATAAAAGAGCAGGGCCGGCCAAATTTCCGTTTCAAGCAATACCATGATACAAGGATTGATTGTTTTTACGGCTTCTTTCATGGTATGAGGCATATCAAAAGGAAACCACTCTATCTTAAGATCAATTAATTTACTGATATTGTTATTGATCAATCTTTTTTTTAAAATATCAATCCCCTGGGATGTTGTGGCGGTAACCAGGACCTTTGCCTTTTTTTTTGGCTCAAGCGTTTGGATAAGATTGACAGCAAGGTAAGCTTCGCCCGCAGAAGCCGCCTGAATCCATATGTCAGCCTTTGAGTGATGGAATGAAGTGACCCGTTTTTGAAATTCAAATTTCAGGCGCCTGCTTTTCTTAAGAAAAGGAAGGGCAAGCTTCCAGAGCATATTGTAAAGTCTGAAAAAATTGAGTATAAAGGCATTCTTTGTCATGGGGACATATGCTCTCATTTTTTTTAAATATTGACAATACCTCTTGGTATAATAAATTAAGGTTTATGGAAAAGAAAAACCCGAAACTATCCAAATCACGGCGCAAAAAAATCATTTCCCTGGTTTCTGAATACTGGTCCAGGCTTTTGCTGGCAGCCTTTTGCATGATCATTGTAGCTGGTACAAACGGTGCCATGGCGCTTATGGTCAAACCGGTCATGGACGACATCTTCATCAGCCAGAACAGGGACATGCTCTTATTAATTCCGGGCATTGCCATTCTTATCTTTTTTTTAAAAGGCCTTGGTTCCTATGGATCAGAATATTTAATGAATTATATCGGGGAAAAGATTATCCGGTTTTTCAGGGAGTCTTTATATGAAAAGATTACCGACCTTCCCATCTCATTTATTCATAAGGAAAAGACAGGGGCATTAATGTCCCGTATTACAAATGATGTGAATATCGTTAAAGGCATGGTTTCCACGGCAGTGATTAATTTGTTCAGGGATTTTTTTTCAGTGATTGCCTTTTTATTCGTTATTTTTTACCGGGACTGGAAACTGGCTTTGGGCGCCTTTATTGTTCTGCCCCTGGCTTTTTATCCCATTGTACTGTTTGGCAGGCGGGTTAGAAAATTTTCCACAGGAACCCAGGAGACCATGGCGGATCTGAATTCATTTTTGCATGAAACCTTTACTGGCAGCAAGATCATCAAGATTTTTAATCTGCAGATATTTGAAAAGGAACGGTTTAAAGAGAAAACCCGGGAGCTTTTCAGGCTTGAGATGAAAAAAGTGGTTGCCAAGGCTCTGTCTTCTCCTATCATGGAATTTTTAGGAGGACTTGGCATTGCATTTATTATCTGGTTTGGCGGTCTTCGGGTTATTAACGGGACATCCACTCCGGGAACCTTTTTTTCATTTCTGACTGCCGTGATGATGCTTTATGATCCTGTAAAAAAATTGTCCAGGCTTAACAACACCATCCAGGAAGGCCTGGCAGCAGCCTCAAGGATATTTGATGTCCTGGAAGAAGAGTCTGTGATTTTGGAAAAACAAATCCCTGAGGTTCTTGAAGGAAGCGCCTTTAATATTGAGTTTGATCATGTCGGTTTTTCCTATAATGATAATGAAGCGCCTGCATTAAATGATATCAATCTAAATGTGGCGCCCGGAGAAGTCCTGGCCCTTGTGGGGATGAGCGGGGGAGGAAAAACCAGTCTTGTCAATCTTGTGCCCCGGCTGTATGATGTTACCCAAGGTGCCGTGCTGATCGGAGGGAAAAACATAAAAGAATTTTCAATTAAATCTTTGCGGGATCATATTTCCATTGTGACCCAAGAACCGATCCTCTTTAACGAATCAGTAAAAGATAATATCCGGTACGGCAAAATGGATGCCACGGATTTTGAGATAGAAAATGCGGCAAAGGCAGCCTATGCTTATGATTTTATACAAGGGTTTCCTCAAGGATTTGATACCATTATCGGTGAACTTGGCTCAAGACTTTCAGGGGGGGAAAAACAAAGGCTTTGTATTGCAAGGGCTTTGATCAAGGATGCACCCATTCTTATACTGGATGAAGCAACCTCTGCATTGGATTCTGAGGCTGAAAGGGTGGTGCAAAAGGCTTTGGAAAATTTGATGAAGGGCAGAACATCCTTTGTTATCGCCCACAGGCTGTCCACAATTGATTATGCATCCCGGATCATTTTGTTGAAAAATGGATCCATAAAAGAACAAGGAACCCATGATGAGTTAATGGCCCAAAAAGGTGAATATTTTAAACTTCAAACCATGCAGGCTGCAAAAGGGTTGAATACTTAAAGGAGAAAATAATGGCAGTTTCCAAAGAATTATTAGAAATATTGGTTTGCCCGAAATGCAAGGGTGAGATTCGTTTAAATGAAAAAAAAGACGGGCTTGTATGTGACGCATGTGCGCTTTTATATGAAATAAAAGATGATATCCCCATTATGTTGATTGATGAGGCAAAGCCGGTTTAACCGATGAGTATTCCAAAAAATCCAGATCCCGCAAAACTGGTTGCGGGCTGCATTATGAACGATAAGGCATGCATTGAAAAGCTCTTCTCTTTGCTGGAAGACAAGTTCGGCCCTATTGACATCATCAGCCGCTGGCTTGATTTTGCTTATACCGATTATTATTACAAGGAAATGGGAGCGCCTCTGTTTCGAAAGGTTTTTACGTTTAAAAACCTGATTGCTCAGGATGAATTGGCCTTGATCAAAGAAAAAACCAACGAACTTGAAAAAAAGTTTACAGCTTTTGACAAGCGCGCAGTTAATATTGATCCTGGATATCTTGTTTCCTCGCGATTTATCCTGGCTACGGGAAAGGAATACTCCCACAGGATTTATATTGGTAACAAAATTTATGCAGATCTGACGTTGATGTATTCTAAAAAAGAAGGTTTTAAAACCCTGGACTGGACCTATCCGGATTATGCATCACAAAGCATGCTCTCGTTTTTATCAAAGGTCAGGGATAAATATCTTTTGGATTTAAAGGCAAGCAAAGGAAAAACAAATGATTAAAAGCATGACGGCTTTTTCACAAGTCTCGAAAACCTGCGACACCATCACAGCCGATGTCACCATTCGTTCCTATAATTCACGCCATCTTGATATTGCTTTTTATGGGCCGGAATCCTGCCAGGTGTTTGAGGAGGATATAAAAAAGATTATTGCCAAAACCCATGACAGGGGAAGAATTGAGATAAAACTGTTTGTCCTGGATGATGCAAAAGATCTGGATCAGTTTGAAGTGGATGAGGCAAGGGCAGCATCTTATTTTCAAGCATTAAAAAAGATAAAAGAAGATTTGAACCTGTCGGGTGATATCTGCCTTTCAAATATTTTAACTGCAAGGAATGTGATCGTTCCTTCCAAAAAAGAGCAGGATTCAAAAAAAATATGGAAGGCAATTAAGCCTTGTGTGGAAACTGCCAGTATCGATCTTGGCCTCATGCGAAAGCAGGAAGGTAAAAACCTTTATTCGGATTTGACAGCAAGAATTGATTATATTGAAAAGAATTTAAAGCTGATTGAAAGGGATGCTGCAAAAATTCCATTGAATTATAAGCAAAGGCTGATGGAAAGGATATCCTATTTAACCGCTGACGCTGAGGGCCTGGACCCTGTCAGGATTTCCCAGGAGGCCGCCATTTTAGCCGACAAGAGTGATGTGTCGGAAGAGATTGTTCGCCTGTACAGTCATATCAAGCAGTTTCGTGATATTCTTGATTCAGATGATTCGCAAGGCAGAAAACTTAATTTTTTGATCCAGGAATTTAACAGGGAATTTAATACCATCGGATCAAAGGCCGGGAAAGCCTCTTTGTCCCATATGGTGGTCGATCTGAAATCC
Source organism: Desulfobacula sp. (assembly GCA_023139225.1). Lineage (GTDB taxonomy): Bacteria > Desulfobacterota > Desulfobacteria > Desulfobacterales > Desulfobacteraceae > Desulfobacula. Next base: position 4,504 of record JAGLNZ010000457.1, read on the forward strand.
GAGCTTGAAAAAATCAGGGAACAGGTACAAAATATTGAGTAAATTTTATATATTAAAAAGGGTGAACCCATGGAACAGCTTCTTTTAAATTTAGGCTTTGGAAACACTGTGGTGGCGGATAAAGTTGTGGCAATTTTGTCTCCCAACTCAGCCCCCATGAAACGGGTCAAGGATGAAGCCAGGGAAGAAAAACGCCTGATTGACGTGACTCACGGCAGAAAAACAAGGGCAATTATCATTACACAAAGTAATCATGTCATTCTTTCCGCCATCCAGGCTGAGACTGTTTCCAGTCGGTTTGAATCCCTGATGAACAAGGAAGAAGAATAATCCCATGGCTGATACCGGAAAGTTGTTTGTGATTTCCGCCCCGTCAGGGGCCGGGAAAACAACATTGGTAAGAAAGGTGCTAAACCGGTTTAAAGCTCTTTCTTATTCTGTATCCCACACCACCAGAAGCCCAAGGGAAAACGAACAAGAGGGCCTTGATTACTTTTTTATCAGTCTTGAACAGTTTGAGCAGAAAATCACCCTGGAGCACTGGCTTGAATGGGCAAAGGTTCATGATAATTATTATGGTACGTCCAAAGAACTTGTAAGAGAATGCCTTGAAAAAGGCCAAAGTCTTCTTCTGGATATTGATGTCCAGGGGGCAAAACAGATTATGAAGTCACAGTTGGGTCCCGTTTCCATATTTATCATGCCGCCCTCTTTTGAAGTTTTATCCCAACGACTTTTAAACCGTGGGACGGATTCAAAGCAGGTAATTGCCAAACGCCTTGAGAATGCAAAACTTGAGATGACCCAAAAAGATTTGTATCAATACGTGGTAGTCAATGACAACCTTGAGGAAGCCATAGAGAAACTTTGCTCGATAATTAAAAAAGAGATGGCATAACCATGAAAGAAAAAAACGATACTCTTTTTGGATTTCATTCCGTGTATGAAGCATTAAAGGCCCGGAAAAGAAAATTTTATGAGATACTGATTTCAAAAACAAGATCCTTGGGCAGAACAGAAAAAATAGAGTCCCTTGCCCGGGAAAGAAACATAAAAATCAAAGTTGCTGATCCTGAACTTCTGGACAGGATGACAAATTTTTCAACGCATCAGGGCATGGTTGCTAAAACCTCTTTTTTCCCTGTCAAAAAAGCTTTTGAGGTTGTAACGCTTGTGCAGGAAAAAAAAACGCCCTGTTTTATTCTGGTCATGGAAAACATGGAAGATCCCCATAATCTCGGGGCATTAATCAGAACAGCACTCTGTGCCGGAGTTGACTATATACTCATCCCCAAAGATCGGTCTGTTGGACCTTCTTCGACGGTTTCCAGAAGTTCTGCCGGTGCCATGGAACATGCCGATATCTATTTGATTACCAATACCTCTTCTATTTTAAGGTCCTTGAAAGAAAGCGGGGTGTGGATCTCCGGCCTGGATGCCGCCGGCGATACATCTTTGTTTAATGCCGATCTAACCGGAAATATTGCGCTTGTCATTGGCGGTGAACATAAAGGTATCAGGCCGCTTGTAAGAAAAGAATGTGATTTTTTGTTATCGATCCCGAATATTGGAAACATCAATTCTATGAATGCTTCCGTGGCAGGCGGCATTGCCATGTATGAAGCCGTTCGGCAGCGAAGTTGAAGAAGAGCAGGCAGCAAATGGCCAGGATTTT
>JAGLNZ010000458.1 GCA_023139225.1 Desulfobacula sp.
AGTCAAAGATGCTGCCGCCTTTATAAAAGAAAAATATCAGGCCCTTGATATATTGTTCAATAATGCCGGGGTGATTGTCCGGAAAAGCGTCACAGACCTTGAAGAATCCGAATGGGATGCTGTGATTGATGTCGGTTTAAAAGGCATATACCTTGTCTCAAAGCACATGATCCCCTTAATGAAGGCTAATGGCGGATCAGTGATTAACACCGGTTCCGGCTGGAGCCTGAAAGCAGGCGAGAATGCCGCAGCCTATTGTGCGGCAAAGGCCGGGGTTTTAAACCTGACAAGAGCCATGGCCATAGACTTTGGCAAATACAAGATCCGTGTCAATTGTGTCTGCCCCGGGGATACGGATACGAATTTACTTCGGTCTGAAGCACGGCAATTGGGTGAAGATGAGGACTTATTTTTAAAAGAGGCTGCCGACAGGCCCCTTGGCCGCCTGGGAACCCCAAAGGATATTGCAAAATCCGTCCTGTTTCTCGCATCCCCCATGTCGGAATGGGTGTCTGGAACATCCCTGCTGGTAGACGGCGGTGGAATGGCTTAAATTTTATTTATATTGATAAAGGAAATAACAATGATTGATATTATACACCCCTATATCCCCAACTCAGACGGGCAAATTCAAAAAGAAATGCTCAAGGCCATCGGCGTCAATGATATTGAAGATCTCTTTGTCGAGATTCCTGAAGCCTTGAGGTTTAAAGGTACAATGGACATCCCTGAACCATTGCTCTCGGAATTTTCCCTGAAAAGCAAACTAACGCAGATATTAAATAAAAACCAAACCACATATGATTATTTAAGTTTCCTAGGCGGGGGATGCTATAATCATTATGTTCCGGCCGTCTGTGATGAAGTCAATTCAAGGTCTGAGTTTTTGACGGGATATGCCGGAGAACCCTTTGAAGATCATGGACGGTTCCAGGCATTATTTGAGTATGCATCCCTGATGGGAGAACTTTTGGATATGGATGTGGTCTCCATCCCCACTTATGACGGGGGACAGGCCACGTCATCATCCCTTAGAATGGCGGCAAGAATCACAGGCCGGAAAAAAATCCTTGTTCCCGAAATCATCTCCCCGGATAAAAAAGCCATTATTGAAAACTACACCAAAGGCATTCTTGATCTTGAATTTATAAAAAACGACATCAACACCGGCGAGATAGACCTAAATGATCTTAAATCAAAACTGTCCCCCGATGTTGCCGGCGTTTATATGGAAGTGCCTTCATTTGCAGGGATTATTGACCAGGGCGCTGAAAACATCGGACAACTTGCCCATGATCACGGCGCCCTCTTTGTCGTGGGAGTTGACCCGTCTTCCTTGGGAATTTTATCTCCACCGGTTCACTATGGAGCGGATATTGTCTGCGGTGATCTTCAGCCCCTGGGGCTTCATATGGCCTGCGGCGGAAACCTGGCAGGATTTATTGCATCTTCGGATGAAGAAAAATTTGTATTGGAGTACCCAAGCCGTCTGTTTGGCATAGAATCCACCACTGAACCCTGCGAATATGGTTTCGGAGATGTCACCTATGACCGGACCTCCTTTGCCACCCGGGAAAAAGGAAAAGAGTTTGTTGGTACGGCCACTGCCCTTAACGGTATTACCGCAGGGGTCTTTCTCGCACTCATGGGCCCCCGGGGCATGAAAGACCTTGGAACAAGTATTTTCAATAATACGGATTATTTAAAACACAGGCTTTCCAATATCAACGGCATAGAGGTTCTTTTCAAAACTTCTGCATCTTTTAAAGAGGTCTGTGTACGCCTTGACACCCATAATATTGGCGCCATTAATCAAAAATTATTACGGCAGGGCATTTTTGGCGGCGTGAATATCTCAGGCCAATTCCTGAATCTTGAAAACACAGCCATGTTCTGCACCACTGAAATTCATA
>JAGLNZ010000459.1 GCA_023139225.1 Desulfobacula sp.
AATACCATAAAAACAAGACACTTTCACCAGGCAAGGTGGGATGAACCCATTATCTTTGAATTGTCAGCGCCCGGCAAAACAGGCATTATTGCACCCCAAACCGACCCTGAAATTCTGGAAGAAAGAGGAAATGCCTTTGATAAATTCACAGGGAAACTGAAAAGAAAAAATCCTCCCAAATTGCCTGAACTGGGACAGATGGAAGTGGTCAAACATTTTTTGCGGCTCTCCCAGGAAAACCTTGGGGCCGACTTTAATGTGGATATCGGCCAGGGAACCTGCACCATGAAATATAATCCGAAAATCAATGATCAAATTGCAGGATCACAAAAAGTGTTGAATGTCCATCCGCTTCAGGATGAACAGACCATGCAGGGCATCCTGCAAATCCTTTTTGACATGGATCTTTATTTCAGACAGATTTCAGGGCTTGACCGGTTCTCTTTCCAGCCCGCTTCAGGGTCCCATGCCATTCTGGGGATGGCCGCAATTGTCAGGGCCTATCATCAAAAGAACCATCCTGAAGAAATTAGGGATGAAATTATCACCACCATTTTTTCCCACCCCTCAGATGCGGCCGCAGCAAAAACCCTTGGATATAAAATCATTACCCTTTACCCGGATAGAAACGGGTATCCCGACGTGGACGCTTTAAAAGCTGCATTGTCCCATAAAACAGCAGCTCTTTTCATCACAAACCCCGAGGATACCGGTATTTATAATCCAAGAATTCAAGAATTTACCGCCCTGGTTCATGAACAAGGTGGACTAAGCTGTTATGACCAGGCCAATGCCAACGGGCTTCTTGGCATTACCCGTGCAAAAGAGGCAGGCTTTGATATCTGTTTTTTCAATTTGCACAAAACATTCGGCACCCCTCACGGTTGCGGCGGCCCGGGAGCCGGTGCACTGGGGGTTACAAAAATTCTTGAACCCTTCCTGCCCGGCCCTTTGGTTGAAAAAGAAAATGATCATTATGTATTTAACCGCAACATGCCGGATTCCATTGGAAAAATCCGGCATTTTTATGGAGTAATCCCTGCCATTGTTAAGGCCTGTGCATGGATCAGGGCCCTTGGTGCTGAAGGATTGAAAAAAGTATCCCAAACCGCTGTATTGAACAATAATTATATGATGAAAAAAATCCTGGAAATACCCGGTACTTCAGCGCCCTTTGCCGAGGGCAGAACAAGGATTGAACAGGTAAGGTATTCTTTTGAAAAACTGTATGAAGACACCGGTGTGACTTTTGAAGACATCCAGGCCAGGATGGCGGATTTCGGATTTCATATCTGGTCAAGCCATCATCCCCATATCGTTAAGCAGCCCTTTACCATCGAACCCACAGAATCTTATTCAAGGCTGGAACTGGACGAATATCTTGCAGGGCTGCAACAGGTTTCAAAAGAAGCCTATGAAAATCCTGAAATTCTTAAAACCGCCCCTCATAACAGTGTGATCCATCGTCCGGGGCATGATACCCTCGACGACCCCGAAAAATGGGCAGTGACATGGCGGGCCTATCTTAAAAAATGTGAATCAGGTGCCAGAGAAAGGATACGATAAGCTTGAAAATAGGTTTTATTCTAAACCCGGTTGCCGGTATGGGCGGCAAGGTTGCCTTAAAAGGGACTGATGGTCTTCATACTCTTGAAGAAGCCTTAAAAAGGGGTGCTAAAAAGACTTCTCCTAAGCGGGCACTGTCTGCTCTTTTAAGGCTTAGCCTCCAAAAAGAGCATTTTGAAATCATCACTCCAAAAGGCATCATGGGAGAAACCGTCTTAAAGAAAACTAATCTTTGCTTTAAGACACTTGATGATTTTGTACCGGGCGATAATACCAGTTCTTACGACACTCAGGTTGCCGTTCAGAGTTTAGAAAATTTAAAGATAGATCTGCTGGTCTTTGCCGGTGGTGACGGAACTGCCTGTGATATCTGCAAGGTTTTTTGCAACACCATCCCTGTGATCGGGATCCCGTCAGGGGTTAAAATGCACTCTTCTGTTTTTGGCACAAATCCTGAAAGAACCGGGGACCTTATTGCTGCTTACATTGAAAATCAACCCATGGACATAAAAAATGCAGAAATTATGGATATAGATGAACATGCCTTAAGAAAAGGGATCGTATCCACAAGTCTTGCCGGATATCTTAAAACCCTTTTTAAAAAGTCCTTTTCCCAGGGATCAAAATC
>JAGLNZ010000046.1 GCA_023139225.1 Desulfobacula sp.
GAGAAAGGTTCTTTTTCTTAAGCCAGGATTCAAAATCAAAAGAAATTTCTTTAGGCTCCGGCAGAATTTTTGTTTCCTTGTGACTTTTTGGAATAAACTTATGGGTTTCAAGAAACTGCTTGATATCACCCACTTCTTTTATCAATGTGGAAAGTTTTGATTCAATATGGGAAAGCGCTTCTTTAATATCCGTGTCTTTTTCATTCTTTTCGTCAGCCGCCTCTTTTTGGGGAACAGGCTCTTTTTTAGGTTTCTGATATTTTTCAAGAAAAGACAGGCACTTGTCCCAGAAAAGCTCCAAAGGCATATCGCCGGTTTGGCCTGCTTTGTTTATCAGCTTTTGGGTAATGGATTTGATACACTTGGAGGCAATTGTATCGGGAAAAAGCATTAAAAACGGGGTCTGGGAAATAACCGCAGCCCGGACATTCTTATCCGATGCCACAATCCCTAACGGTTCCACTTTGATGGAAAGGAACCTTTTTACGGTCTCTTTCAACTGGGCATAGGCTTTTTGGGCAGCTTTGCCTGACGTAACCTGGTTGATCACTACTTTGACCGGGCAGTCATATTGATACTTTGACAGCACTTTGAGCATGGAATATGCATCGGTCAGGGATGTGGGTTCGCAGGTGGCCACAAGAATAATTTCATGGGATGCCATACAAAAGGAAATAACCTGGGATGAGATACCCGCAGATGTGTCAAAAATAAAATAATCATACTCTTCAAGGTCTAAAAAGGCACTGATAAGGGTGCCGGTTTGTGTCCGGGTCAGGTCAGCAATTTTTTCCACTCCCGAGCTTCCCGGAATAATATCAATACCCTGAAAATCTTTGATAATGATATCGTTTAAATTAAACTGTCCTGAAATCACTGACTCAAGATCTTTTTTAGGATAGATGCCGGTGAGAATACTCACGTTGGCAAGGCCAAGGTCTGCATCAAACAGGCAGACTTTAAACCCTTGTGATGCCAGGGACAAAGATAAATTTAGACTGATACTGGTCTTTCCGACCCCGCCTTTTCCACTGGTAATTGTAATAATTCTTGCCATAATAATTTACCTGTTCTTTGGAAATGCAATGACTTTGACATCACGGTCTTCCTTTTTCAAAGAAAACTCAATTATCTGGTTTTTATATTCCAGCGTGATTCTCTTATGGGTTTGTTTAATAAACTCGTTAAATTCTTTTTGAAGGCCGTGGCGCTCGGGGTTCCCGGCCAGCTGCCGCAGTGATTCGTATCTTTCATACAATGTTTGGATGGATTCATTTTCCTGTTCGGGATCTTTGACTATTGTTTTAAAACTTAAAAGCAAAGACAGGTCCAAAGGTTTTTCTTTAGATGGAGCTTTATCCCGACCCCTTTCATATATAATTTTATAAAACCATGAAAACCCGGAATAAGGGATGAATAAGGCCTTAAACCTGTATTGGGGAAATAGATCATTCAAATTTCGTATGAATAGAATATTTTCAGGATCTATAATTCCAAATAATATCGTATTGTCCTTTAAAACCAGCGGGATGGTCCTGTTTTCCAGGGATAGTTGTTTATCCAGTACTTGAACCAGTTCTTTTGAATCCTTTTCGTTAAAGATAAAATCACTGATGGATCTGAATGGAATATGAAACAAATCAAACAATAATTTTTGTATCTCATTGGTTGAAACCAGTTTGTTTTTGATAAGAATGCTGATGAAGGGGATATCTTGTTGTTGTGACTCATTTTGAGTTCTTACCACAAGCTCTTGGCCAAGTATCTTTTTTGAAACCATAGCCGATTGAATTGATTTAAGTTTATTGTATTTATGAAGAACATAATAATTATCCAGGGGTGTGATCAAGTTCAAATCACATAAAATCATTCCAAAAAGACGTTCTTTTTTCAGGCTCAACGAATCCGGCCTCTTTTCCTGAATCGAAAGCACCCTATCAATATCGTCCGGACGTATCAACCCTTCTTTAACAAAAAGTTCACCGGTTTTCAGCGGTTCTATCATTTGGAATATTCTTTTTTTTGACGGTACAATGGGTTATACCCCTAATTTTTTTGATGAGCTGACCGGCAGGGTAATGATAAAACTGGTTCCCTTGCCCTGTTTTGTCTTACAGGCAATGTTTCCGTTCAATTCTTTGACTATGGAATGGACAATGGAAAGCCCCAGCCCTGAGTTGGCAGCCCCTGTTTTAGTGGTGGTATAAGGTTCAAAAAGCGTTTCTTTTATTTTTTCCTCAATCCCCGGCCCATTGTCTGAAATTACGATTTCAATACTTCCGGGAATCCGTTTTTTCTCGTCAATCATAATTTTTGCCGACTCTGATAAAAACCGTGTAGTGATTGCTATTTTACCACCTTTATCCATGGCTTCGGCTGCATTTTTCACAAGGTTGATAAAGACCTGTTTTAATCCATTCGGGTCTGTTTTAATTTTTGGAATTTCAGGATCAATGCTTATGGAGGCCTCAATCTTTCTCGGCAGCAGGATTGATTTTTTTAAAATCTCAAGTATGCCCTGACAAAGCTGGTTAATATCCACTGGTTCAAACCCGTCGATTTTAGGTCTTGAAAAGCTTCGAAGCTTATCCAGCAGGCTCGCAACCCGATTCATTTCTTCACCAATAACCAAAAGTTCGTCCTGGGCCGGATGCTTGTCAGGCAGCTTTAACCCTAAGGTTTCAATATAATTTTTAATAATTGAAATGGGATTGTTAATTTCATGGATCACCTTGTCGGTCAGCGTTGCATAGGCTTCCATCTTCTTTTCGTGAATATTGACGGCATATTCGTTATAAAACCGAATACTCTGAATGCAGACACCCGTCTGTTTTGAAAAAAGATTCACCAGGCCTTTATTGTCTTCAAGACTTTTAGCTGTTGTTTCATCAACCCCCAACACCATGACTCCAGATGATTTTTCCGATGAATATATGGGGATACAATACAATCCTTTGGCCTCAAGCAGCCGAATAATCTGTGTATCAGATATGGCAAGTTTTTCTTTGGCTTTTGTTTTTAAACTGTTTTGAACCTTCTGCTCTTTTATACATTTTACCAGGAGGCTTGATCTGTTTGATAACGGCAGAGCAATACTTTTAATAATCTTGTGGGATTTATCGTTATTATTGCAAAATCCTGTTAAAATATTTTTTTTCTCATCTAAAAGAAAATAAAACACCCTGGGAATATTAAAAATAATTTTAAACCCATTGTGTGCAATATCCAGAACAGTCTTAATATCTTTAGCATATAATAAATTTTGCAGGGTGCCGTAAAATAAAGACAGATCTTTTATTTTGGATGTTAACGAATCTTCATAAATGGTGTCCTGGGCTTCATCCAGCTTGATACCAAGACTTTTGGATATCTCCAGGACTTCTTTTTCTGCATCTATGGCGATCTGTTCCAATCTTGCCTGGGGGATATCAGTTAACGAAATAATATCGGAAATTTTTTCAAGGGCATCCTGCCCGGCCAGAAAATTTGAAATAAACACAATTTTTACATGGGAAAGCGCACCTTCAATCTGCTCAATGCTTTCATTGATAAACAACACGGCATCTGAAATCAGGGGATTTAAATTCCATTGGCTGAAAAACCATGCGCTGACCTGGGGAGTGTCTGCATCAAACATCTCCCATTCCGCGGCAAGGACCTGTTTTTCGCTGGAAGAAGTCTTAAGGATAGCCTTGTAATCATCGGGGAAATTTTGCAATAGCACAAGCCTGCCGATATCATGAAGTAAGCCTGCAAGAAAAAATTCATCCGGGTTGGAATAATTATTTTCCTGGGCCACTTTTCTGGCCACCACCCCGCATTTATAGGAATGGTACCAGAATCGGCCGATATCAAATTCGGGAACAGCCTTTGAAAACTTGAAAAAATGCATGGCGGATGTGCTGATGGCAATATTTCGAATGGTATCTATTCCAAGGTAGACAACCGCTGTTTTTATGCTGTTCACAGCTTTGGGCAAATTGATGTAGGGTGATCCGATAATCTGTATGAGCCGTGAAGTCAAAGAAGGATCTGTGGAAATAATCCCTGTCAGCTCCTCAATACTTGTTTTTTCATTGTTACAGGCCTTAATCAGCTTCAGCATGACCTGGGGAAGCCGGGGAAGATTATTTGATTGCTTTATTTTTTCAAAAACATTTTTTTGTGCCATTATCCAAAACTATAATAAGTGGTTAAAAAAATCAAATGGTATTAAAGAGTACGAATTTTTCTTGAAAGAAAACAATCACATTGGTATGAATAAGGTACGGGTATTTTAATTAAATGCCTTGTTACCATCCCTCTTTTTTTTTAAGGAATTTAAAATGAAAACCATTAAAGTCAACATAAGTGCTGAATTCATTATTCCCGATGACTGGGAAGTGATAGACCATATCCCGGACCCAACCTTCCCCGATGATAAGCTGACGGTATTAAAAATCAATAATGATCATTATGATTTCTTTCCTGAATGCCTGATGAAAGTAGAAGATACTGAAAAAGTCTTCTGGTCGGCAGATGAGGGGAAAACCGAAGATATTATTGATTGTATGAGTACATTTAAAGTCCGTATTACTGAAAAATAGCCCATGAAACTCAAATGGCTTGGAACAGCAGGATTTGAATTTTTGACCGGGGATCAGACTTTTCTTATTGATCCTTACCTGTCCAGAAACCAAAATGCCTGTCCAAAGCAGGATATAACGCCTTCAGATATTAAAAAAGCATCCCAGATTTTTATTTCCCACGGCCATTTTGATCACATCCGGGATGTCCCTCAAATCGCCATGCAGACAAAGGCTGATATTTATTGCTCAGATGTTGCAGCTAAATTCCTGAGAAATCAAAAAGTAGATACACAACTGATTAAACCTGTTATTGCTGATAAAAAAACTTTCGTCTTTCAAGATTATACTGCCCAGGCCTTTTTCAGTGAGCATATTAAGTTTGACAAAAAACTT
>JAGLNZ010000460.1 GCA_023139225.1 Desulfobacula sp.
ACAATACTCTTTTCTTCCAAAACAAAACTCCTTTGTAAATTAATTCTGTAAATTTAAAAAAATAACCATAGCAGATTTTTAGGCTCCAGGAAAATAAAAATTGTTTTGAACCATTGTATGTTGTATGCTGAAATTTATTAAATTTTCAGAAAAATAATAAAATATTTTAGTCTTTATTACCAGTAGAAATACCAAGGCCTGTGGCAAACCATGAAAGTAAAAATTATTATCATCAGTATTATTTTCAGTTTGATTTTTGTCTTAGCACTTGCTCATGATAAAGAAATAGAAATATCGCGTAAGGACCTTAAGCTTACACCTGCTGAAAAAATTTGGCTGCAAAAACATCAAACAATACGGATAGCGGGCCCCAGATCTTTTCCTCCCTTTCATTATTTTGAAAAAAATGGAGGCCTTAAAGGAATATCCGCCGATTATATTTATTTTATAATGAATTTGCTTGGAGTGAAGGTACAAGTACAAGAAAATCTTTTCTGGCCCGAAGTATTAAAAAGAGCTCAAACAGGCAAGATCGATCTGATTCCCTGTGCTGCTAGAACTGCCGAACGTGAGGCTTATCTTAGTTTTTCCAGCCCCTACCTATCATTCCCCTTGGTGATTTTAACCAGAAAAGATGCGCCTTTTATCGGCGGTGTTGAGGATTTACATGGTAAAAAGCTGGCAATTATTAAAAAAAATTCAATAGTTAAATGGTTGGAACGCGATGATATTGATTTTATTCCCCATTATGTAGAATCTGTGCTTAAAGGCCTTGAAGCCGTCTCTTTTGGTCGGGCTGACGTCTATATTGAAAATCTGGCGGCAGCCGGCTATCTTATACAAAAAAACGGTTTGACAAACCTTAAGATTGCGGCACCGACCCCATACGGTAATTATAACCTTCACATGGCTGTTCGTAAAAACCTGCCGGAGCTGCTCGGTATTATCAACAAAACCCTTGATGTGATCCCTCCCGAGAAGCATATCGAAATTCGAAACAAATGGCTTTCAATTAGATATGAACACGGCATCAATAAAACAGATGTTATAAAATGGATCTTAATAATTATCTTTTTTTCGGTCGGCATTTTAACTATGGTTTTAATATGGAATCAAAGGCTTAAAAAAGAAAGTTATGAACGAAAACTAACAGAGGAAAAGCTTCGGGTAAACGAGAAAAAATATCGACAACTTTTCAAGAATGCTCCGGCAGGAATTTACGAAGTCGATTTTGAAAAAGCTAAATTTATTAACGTGAATGAAGTTATGTGCGCATATACCGGGTACTCAGAAAAAGAGTTTTTATCCATGAGTCCTTTTGATTTGTTAGCACAAGACAGTAAAAAACTATTTGCAGAAAGACTTGAAAAACTTTTTTCAGGTGAAAAAGTATCAAACAGCGTTGAGTTCGACATTATTAAAAAAAATGGTGAAAAATTATGTGTCATTTTAAACAGTGATTTTGACTATGAAAATGAAAAATTAGTAGGCGCGCGGGTTGTTGTCCATGATATTACCGACCGCAAGAAGGCAGAAGAAGAGAAGATAACGGCTCAAAAACTTGCCGGAGAACATGAAAAACTGGCCTTGGTTGGTCAGATAGCAGGAAAAATGGCCCATGATTTTAATAATATTTTGGGTATTATCATGGGTAATACAGAGCTTTTTCTTCTTGACTGCAAAGATGAAGAAACAAAAAAAATACTTGAATTAATATTTGAACAGACGTTGCGGGGAAAAAATTTAACAAAAAATCTGGTTGCCTTTGCCAGGGACCAGGAGCCAAAGCAGGCATTTTTTAGAATCAATGAAAAAATCGATCTGGTTCTAAGTCTGTTAAAAAAGGATCTGGAAGGAATTGAACTGATAAAAGAAGATAAACCGGGAGTACCGGACCTGCTTGCCGATCCCGGGATGATCGAGCACGCCCTGGTAAATCTTGTGCAAAATTCAATTCATGCCGTAAGCAGGGTTGAACATCCCTTAATAATTATCCGGACATATTGTTTAAATGACGATATCTGTTTTGAAATTGAAGATAACGGGTGCGGAATTCCCAGAGAACATATCGGCAGGATCTATGAACCCTCTTTTACTTTAAAGGGAAGCTGTGATGTGACAGGTTCATATAGAACCGGGATTAAAGGAACCGGTTACGGGATGTCCAATATAAAAAAATATATTAATCAGCATAAGGGCAGTATTTTTGTTGAATCTGCCTTTGGATCAGGTACTAAATTTACCATAAGCCTGCCAATCATTAAAAAAGAATTAACAAAAAAAGAAAAAATCCAAATCCAAAAAGAGATAATACATTTTGAAAAATATATTCTTGTTGTAGAAGATGAGGCGGCTATCTCAGACATACAATACCGGATATTGACACAAGAGCCCTGTAACCATAAAGTTGATATTGCTCAGAATGGACAGATTGCAATGGATTTGCTTAAAAGAAATAAATATGATTTTGTAAGCCTGGATTATATTCTTCCAGGGAAAATTAATGGGATGGATGTATATCATCATATCAGAAAGGCAGATAAAAACATTCCAATATTATTTGTTTCCGGGAACATAGAATTTTTAGAATCCATAAAAGAATTGAAACAAAAAGATATAAACATTGATCACCTGTCAAAACCCTGCCGGAATAAAGAGTATGTAGACAGCATAAATAGACTGTTGAAAAGGAAATTTGCCACATCATGAAGCACTTTTTTTTAATTTTACTGGGATTGATTGTTTTATCAGGTTTTTCACAGGCTGTTGCAAAAGAGTGGGGACTGATTGAAAAGGCAGCAAACGGGCAAACCGTATATTTCAATGCCTGGGGCGGATCTCAACCGATTAATGAGTATATTGCCTGGGCCTCAGGACTTGTACAAAAAAAATACAATGTCCGTGTAATCCATGTAAAAGCAACAGATATTGGCGATGTGGTTTCCCGCATTCTTGTTGAAAAAGCAGCAAAAAAACAAAAAAACGGCAGTGTGGATCTAATGTGGATCAATGGTGAAAATTTTAAGGCCATGAAAGAAAATAAGCTTTTGTATGGACCGTTTTCTCAAAAACTGCCCTATTATCATCTGGCAGATATCAAAAATAAAAAAACAGTGGTTTATGATTTTACCGTACCGGTTGATAACATGGAATCACCCTGGGGAATGGCCCAGCTTGTATTTCTATATGATACCAAAAAACTGGTAAAACATCCAAAAACCATGTTGGATCTTCTTGTTTTTGCCCGGGAAAATCCGGGAAGATTTACTTATCCTGCTTTACCGGGTTTTCATGGCACGGCTTTTATTAAACAGGCACTTCTTGAACTGATTCGCGACCCTGAAGTGCTGAATC
>JAGLNZ010000461.1 GCA_023139225.1 Desulfobacula sp.
ATTACTATAAAAAAAACCATCGGTTTAATTCGTGCCAGAAAAGAGTTCCGCTTTCCATTTGTAACAAAGGACCTTGAAAAAAAATAAACCGACCTTTCAATGAGATAAACCAATAAAATGCTTAAAAGTACAATAAAAAAAAGAAATAACGAGCCTGCTGCTGCAAGCAGTTTGAAGCTCACATCCGGGTCATTGAACCATTTCAAAATCAGTACGGCAAGTGTTGGCGGGGAGCTTGGGCCTAAAATAATGGCTATATCCACAACGGAAAGAGAATAGGCAATGACTGCAAAGATTGACAGTCGTAAATGAGGATACAATCTTGGAAGTAAAATTTTCAGCCAGATCTGCTCTTTTTTATATCCAAGCGCTCTTCCGGCCAGAAGTATTTTTTCAATATCAAGCTGACCTAAAGCGCCCATGGTAACCATAATTAAGAAAGGAAACTCTTTGATCACCAATGCAATACCAAGACTGATTCCTGCGGGGTCATTGAGGATAATCCAGTCAGGCGGATCAATAAAACCGGTTAAGGCCGGGGATACCATCCTGACCAGCCACCCGGAGGGTGCAATTAAAAAACCAAAACCAATGGCAAATGCTGCATGGGGAATTGAAAGAACAGAGGATAAAATTTTTTCAAAAAATTTCCATAACGCGTTTCCATAAGAAAAACTAATAAATAAAAAAGCAAGGCTGACAGCACCAAAAGAAGCGGTTAACCCGGAAAAAAGCGTCACAAAAAGGGATGTTTGAAACCCGGGGTAAGCAAAAAAGTCAAACCAGGGGGACAATGAAAACTGTGTGTGTCCGATAACGGGCAGGTAATTTATTGATGGTAAAAGTGTTCCAAGAAGACCGGCCATAACGGTTATACAAAATAAACCCATAACAAAGACAGGAAAAATGCGGCTTTTTTCCTGTCCGGGCATCTGCATCATTATCTTTGTTTATTTGCTGTACCGTTTAAGCCACTCTTTTTCCAGGGCCTGAACCCATGAAACATGGGGTTCGGGTAAAACCCGGCCCAGCTCTTTGGATGTCAGGGTTGCAATCCCTTTTGGAACAGCATCAAATAAGGCCTTATCCCTGCCTGCAAGCTTTTGGGTATCAAGTATTGTAGGATCTCCCCAGATCTTCGGGTCTGCTTTTCTTGCCTGGGCCTCGGGACTTAAAAGAAAGTTGGCTAACACCATTGCTCCCTCTTTTGCCGACGAGTTAAAGGGTATGCCTACAAAATGAGAATTGCCAATGGTGCCTTTGGTGTGGATATAGGTTCTTACGGTATCGGGAAGCTCTCCGTTTTCAATGGCATTGGAGGCGGAATTTGGATTAAAGCTCAGGGAAATAAAAATTTCATTGTCATTTAAAAGATTTAACATCTGGGAAGCACTTGTTGGGAAGACCTTTGCTTTTCGCCATAAAAAAGGATGTAATGAATCCAGAAAACCCCATAACGGCCTGGTATTTTTTTCAAACTCTGATTGAACCACCGGACGATTCAGCACTTCAGGGTCGCGAAT
>JAGLNZ010000462.1 GCA_023139225.1 Desulfobacula sp.
GATGAAATGGTTTTATAGCAAAGCTCACTGAGTTTGATCCTGATTTCATCGGCAGATGTCTTGTTTGATCCTGATCCTACAGTTGCCCAATAGTCTTTTGAGACTGCAAGCCTTGAGGCGGAATCTTTGATTTGATCTTTCATCCCAAGTATGGTTCTCATTTTATCCGGCAGGCTCATAATTTCATTGACCTGTTCCGTTATAAATTCACTTGATCTTGTTTTAATAATGCCTGCAATGTGAAGACCTAAAATGGCCCCTGCAGTAATCTGTGAGTAGAATGCTTTTGTTGATGCCACAGACATCTCAATATCCCGGCCGGAACTGGTATATAATACACCGTCTGTCTTAAAGGTCAGATCGGAATCTCTCCTGTTTACTATGGCCAGCGTTTTAGCGCCACAACCTTTGGCCATGTCAACGGTCCTGTTTGTATCGGTTGTGGTGCCGGACTGGCTGATGGCCACAACAAGGGT
The DNA here is from genome assembly GCA_023139225.1 of Desulfobacula sp. Classification (GTDB taxonomy): domain Bacteria; phylum Desulfobacterota; class Desulfobacteria; order Desulfobacterales; family Desulfobacteraceae; genus Desulfobacula. The sequence continues at coordinate 477 of JAGLNZ010000462.1, forward strand.
GTTGGTCATGGATTTTTCGGCATCTTTTCCCTCAATAATACTGAACCCGGAAAGTTCTGATGATTTTAATGCCCGAATGTCGATACCTTTATCACCAATATAGTAATTTAACAGATCGGCACAGCCTTGAGCCGCAACCCCGGCCGTACCCTGGCCGATAAAACAGACCTTTTTGATCCTGTCATTTTTAAAGTCATCTTCCAGTGATTTTGGAATCACTGTTTCGTCCAGGCTTGTGGTGAACAGGTTTTTTGTGGATACTTTGAATTTGTTTTCCAGGGTTTTTTCAACCGAGCCCGGGGATTCTGAAATTTCTTTTAAAAAATAGTGGGGGAAGTTTTGCCTGTCAATATCCCGTGATGTAATCTGACTTGTCAGTACATGATTTTCATCTATGCTGACAGGGGTGCTGTCATAGTAAAAGGATCGGATTCCGGATACGCCGCCCGGGGAATTTTGGTCCAGAATAACGATCTGGCCTTTGTCTTCTCCATTGAGCTTGATGTAATCCTGGGTTTCCTCCACAATTCCATAGAGTTCGGATGCAGCAATAAAATGATCTTTGGCAATTCCGACAAAAATGGCCTGGCCGCTTCCTTTCTGGGCCAAAAACAGCTTTCCCGGAGCAAGATCCGAGTGCATGCTGATGGCATGGGAGCCTTCAAAATCGTTGACAGCCAGTCTGAAAGCCTCTTCAATAGAGTGATTAAGTTTCAGGTAGTGTTCAATCTGGAGCGGAATCAGTTTGGTATCGGTATTAATGTCTTCATGAATTTTATCATATCTTGCTTCATACTCTGTTTTTAATTCAAGATAATTGTCAATATCTCCGTTCAGGCAGACATGGATGATGCCGGTTTTACCGATTTCCCTGTCTGTGGGGGTATTGTCCTGTGGGTGGCAGTTGGCCACGTTAATGTCTCCCACAGAAGCCCACCGGGTATGAGCGGAAACGGAATTGGCAACAAAGTGATAATTTAAAAGCAAGTGAAGCATGAGATCATTTTTGATCTGGCTTCTAATAAAGGCAACATTGTCTCCAAGCGCACCGATTTCTGCGGCAAATTTATAGATAAAAGAAATGGTTACGAAATGTTCACCGTTTTCAGGGTACGTGTCATGGATGGTCAGGCTGTTATTAGATAATACCAGGTGATTGGTACGTTGCTTCAATCTTTCTGAAAGCCCTGCCTTGATCAGTCCTTCCCTGAAATTTTCAAATTCGGTTTTGGTTAAGGTAAATATAACCGAAATCCCTGCAGAGTCTCTTCCCCTGACTTCAAGCCGGTCAATACTGTTCAAGACAGCATTAATTCTTTTAAATATCTTTAATCCCGTGGTATTGCCGGAATTTTCAAGACCAATGGCAAGCTCGCTGATGGCAGTGATATTATCCAGAATTTCTTTTTTTAGACACCAGCAAATATCCCGGAGTTTTTCAAGACGCAGGGAAATTGTTTCAGCATCCAAAGAAGAAAGATTGGAAACTTCTTTTTTAAATGTAAGGGTTTGGTCCTTTATTAATTGTTCAAGGGTTTTAAATATGGATAAAAGAGCCGCTTTTTTTTCTTTGTCAAAAAAGAGGTCACAAAAAAAACTTTCCTGTTTAAATTCCTGGCACTCTTCAAATAAAGCGTTGAGAAGATCATCACTGCCGGGAAAGTCTTCCCGGATAGACAAGGCATCAGACGATAAACTTTTTGTTTTCAAAGAAAGGATCATTTCCTGGATAGAGTCTAAATTAAGAGGTTCCGCCTTGCCGTCTGCCTTAAAAGCAACAAAAGCTGAAATACCGCAAGATACGGTATTAGGTAGATATGGGAAGAATATAATGGAGTTTTCTTTTGCCTTAGTTATGGATTTTGCAAATTCAACATTGATTGAAAACAGGTTTTTAATCATATTAAAAAAAGACTTTCCTTGCAGAATCATTATTTCCTCCGTCATTCTAAATATTTTTTATATCACAATTGGGCTGTTGTATCATTTTTTTTAAAATATTGTTTTAAAATCATCTTTGCATAAGTGGTAGCTCTTGTCCCAATATATTTTCTATGGCCGACAACAATGGATAAAGCAATTTTTTTATT
>JAGLNZ010000463.1 GCA_023139225.1 Desulfobacula sp.
CGCAAAGCACCTCGGAAGGATTTTCTGGCAGTCCCTTTTGATATGGTTTTTTCCATTAGCTGCATCATTGTTGCAGCAGTTTCAGGTTTTATTGCTGTTATATAGGTTGCTTTTTTGTTTTTGTAAATAATGTGTCCGTCAGAGTCTGTCACATGCTCAACAATACTTGGCAGCATGACCTTACCTGAGTTGACCACGGCTGAGATGAGCATGGCACCAAAGACAGGTGAGATGGTTGTATCATTGTTAAAGCCGCAACCAAGTTCAGCCAGATGATAAGCACTGCCGTTGGTTTCAAAACTGCCTGAAGTAAAGGGTAATTCCGAATGGATAACCCGGTTGAATCCAAAAGCACCGGCATAGGACTCAAGTTTTTCTTTCCCAAGATAATTTTTCCCTATTTTTCCGAACACCGGGTTTACAGATTCTGCAAAAGCCCTTGAAAAAGAAATTTTATAGGAATATTTATTTTTCACATCCTTGAGTTGCCGTTTATATAATGTGTACTTATTTCCGTTAAAGTACAATTGTGTCTGCGGGGTGTATCCTAGTGTTTCAACAGCGGCCGCAGCCGTTACAATCTTAAAGATGCTCGCAGCCGGATAGTCTGATTCAGTACAGGGGTTGGTATCAGGGTTTTCAAGATCAAACCCTGTCATGGCAATGATTTTTCCGGTATCAGCTTCCATGATCACAAAGGCAATCCTCTGGGGTTTTCCACGGGTCAGTCTTTTAAGCCGCTCAAGCAGAGACAATAAATATTCCTGAAGATAAATATCAATGCTTGTGGTAATTTTGTAACTGTCTTCGGGCGTATCCACAAAAAAGATGTTTTTATCAGTCTTGGTAAATTTTGTATGGCTGATGATATTGTTTAATTGATTTTTTGACAACCATTTCTGTTTTTCAACAGGTTTTTGGGATAAATTTGTTTTATCCTTTATACTGGTTTTATGAAAGGTGTCTTCATTTTCGGGTGACATGGTTTTGAAAAAAAAGATGCCTGAAATTAAAAGCAGGAGGGCCAATAATCCTGTTATCGCTTTTGCTGTCATTAAAAAAAGTTTTTTCTTTCTTTTTTTAATGACATATTCAGATTGAAAATTACGCCAGGAGTATTCTTTCATTTTACCGGGTTTCCAGGTGCATCCGCTGGTTTAAACGGTTTTGTCTGCTCGACGGGTTTTTTATGTTTGATTTTGCCTGTATCAATTCTCGGAAATAAAATATCCGGCTTTGCAATTACGGTTCCTTTTTTAATTTGTCCCCAGGGGGATGTTTCTTTTAGCGTGTAGAATTCATTTTCCTTTTTTGCCATGCAAAGGGTTTTTTGCATTTTCAAAGATGTTTGCGGCATAACGGGGTATATCAGGCAGGAAATAACCCTTAACCCCTCGACCAGATTATAAAGAACGGTTTCAAGAATGGGGATGTTGGCATCATCCTTGGCCAGTGCCCAGGGCGCATTCGTATCAATATATTTATTCATGGTGCTGATAAATTGCCAGATGGCACCGACACCTTTGTGAAATTCACAAAGAGACATGGCCTGTTTGAATCCGTCAAGGGCTTTTTTTGCATCAGATGCCAGAGAGAGGTTCTTCTCTTCCTCAATTTTAGCATCCGGCCCTTTTATTTCACCTTTAAAATATCTTTGGTTCATGGAAAGGATTCTTGAAAAGAGATTTCCAAGGTCATTGGCCAGATCCGAGTTGATTCTTGACACAATGGTTTCTTGTGTGAAATTGGCATCCAGGCCAAAGACCATTTCCCTCATGAGAAAGTATCTGAACGGGTCCAGCCCGTATACATCCGTCACCTGGATAGGATCTGTGACATTGCCGATACTTTTTGACATTTTACTGCCTTTTACATTCCAGAACCCGTGGACATTCAGTCCGTCATAAATCTGTATACCGGCAGCTTTCAGCATAATAGGCCAGTAAATCCCATGGGGTTTGATAATGTCTTTGGCAACAAAATGACGGGTGCCCGGCCAGAATTTTTTAAAGAGCTTACCATTGGGATATCCAAGTGCTGAAATATAATTTACAAGGGCATCAAACCATACATAGGTGACATAATCTTCGTCAAAGGGCAGAGTGATACCCCAGGTCAGACGGGATT
>JAGLNZ010000464.1 GCA_023139225.1 Desulfobacula sp.
GTGATACCCCAGGTCAGACGGGATTTTGGCCGGGAAATGCAAAGGTCTTCCAGAGGTTCCTTTAAAAAAGAAAGAATTTCATTTTTATACTGGGCAGGCTGGATAAAATCAGGATTGGTTTTAATATGGTCGATAAGCCATTCCTGGTATTGACTCATTTTGAAGAAATAATTGGATTCTTTGATGACCTTTGGCTCAACTCCATGGTCCGGGCATTTACCATCCACAAGCTCTCTTTCCTGGTAAAATCGTTCACACCCAAAACAATAAAGCCCTTCATAGCTTGAAAAATAGATATCACCTGAATCATAAATTTTTGAAAGAATATTTTTTACCACTTGAATGTGATTTGGATCAGTTGTTCTGATAAAATGATTGTTATTAACATTTAATACCGGCAACAGGTCCTGAAAAAGCTTGCTGATTTTGTCTGCATATGCCTTTGGGGTTGTTTTTTGGCTTTGGGCTGCCTGAACAATCTTATCTCCGTGTTCATCCGTTCCAGTCAGAAAAAAAGTTTCATAATCATCCATTTGTTTGAATCTTGTTGCAACATCCGCCGCGATGGAAGTGTATGCATGCCCCAGATGGGGTTTTGCATTGACATAATATATAGGGGTTGTAAAAAATTGTTTTTTTGGTTTCATTATTTTTTTGATTCCGTTATTGGTTGCCCAGTTGCTGGATGGTTTTTTCTATTTCCGTGTTATCCTCTAAACGAATAGTGATGCTCTCTTTTAATACATTTTGCCTGACAACTTTTCCTTTGCCTTCTTCTATGGTGATTTTTCTCCCAAGTTTGGGCATCTGGCGTTTAAGACTTTTATAGGTTTCATTTTCAAAGGTCAGGCAGCACATCAACCTGCCGCAAACCCCGGAAATTTTCGTGGGATTTAATGACAGCCCCTGCTCTTTTGCCATTTTGATGGAAACCGGCTCAAACGAGTGCATAAAAGAGGAACAGCAAAGTTCTCTGCCGCATTTGCCAATACCGCCGCAATGTTTTGAAAGGTTTCGAATTCCGACCTGGCGCATCTCAATCCGAATACTGAATTCTTTTACCAGAAGTTTGATTAATTCTCTAAAATCAATTCTACCGTCTGCTGTGTAGAAAAAAGTCAGCTTGTTTCGATCAAATGTGCTTTCAACACTGAACAGATTCATGAGAAGATTTAAATCATTGATGCATTGGATGCAAAAATCAAATGCTTTTTTTTCAAGCTTTTTTATTTCTTCTCTTTTAATAAAGTCTTCTTTGGTGGCAATACGGACAATCTGTTTTAATTTTTTCCCAACATTTTCAACTTCAACAGGAGATATGGCTATTTTACCAAAGCCAAGGCCCTGCTCTGTTTCTACGATTACTGGGTCACCTTCTTTTAATACAAAAGCATCGCTTTTGAAATCATATATTTTTCCAGCTGTTTTAAATTTAACCCCGGCAACTTTAATCATATATTAACTTTCCTTTGTTATTGGTAATTTTAAGGAAAAAACTATCCAATGTTAATCTTGGTGCACTATTTGATGCCAGCATTTTTTCCACTCCATAAAGATCTTTGATCCAGGCATAAATTTTTTTTGTTTCAACCATCTGACTAATATCTGTAAAAGTGCCGGAAAAATCAAGATTAACTATTTTTTTTGGATGTAATTTAAAAATCATTAAGTCTCTGAAAAATGTTTTCATAATGGCAATGGCGTCATCAATAAGGTCGGGGTTCAGGCTTAACTTTTGTGAAAGTATCAAACTATTTGATACGCATTTGTTTGTGTCCGTTGCAATTATGTCCACAAGAGTTTTGAGTAACCATTCCCTTATTTTCAACCAGTTGATATCTTTTGCATCATTTCCTAAATTCAAATACATCATTGCTTTTCTAAGATCACAATCAGATGTTCTTGATGCAATATGGGCCAAATCCTTGTCAACTTTGAAATCTTTGATCAGATATTGCTCAATGAATTTGTCTGTCAACGGTTTAAATCTGATTTTACGGCATCGCGAAATAATAGTTGGAACTAGATAAGATATTTTGTTGGCAATGAGGATGAAAAAAGTTTTTTCAGGCGGTTCTTCAAGCATTTTTAATAATGCATTCTGGGCCTGGGTATTCATAAGGTCTGCATTTAGAATCAATACCATCCTGAATCTGGCCTCATTGGGCCTGGAAGAAATTGCTAACCCCATTTCACGAATTTGCGATATTGAAATTATTTTTTTTCCTTTTAGAAGATTGATATACAGGATATCCGGGTGACTTTTTGCATCTATTTTACGGCATGATCTGCAATCGTTGCAGGCAAAGCCCGTGTCCTTTAAGCAATTACACCCTTTTGCAAAGAAAAATGCCGCTTTTTTTCTTTGGGTATTTTCATTCCCATAGAAAAGAAGGGCATTGGGAATTTTTTTTGTCTGAATGATATGTGTTAATTCTAAAAAGACTTTGGCTTGATATTGAGTTTGATCAAAATCAGGCATGGTTTGATCAATAACCATTTATTAATAATCTACCCGCTCCTTCAGCTCTTTTCCGCATTTAAAAAACGGCAGTTGCTTGGGAGGAATGGTGACTTTTTGTCCGGTTTTCGGGTTGCGGCCTGTGTAGCTTTTGTACTTTTTTATATGAAAACTGCAAAAGCCTCTTATTTCAACCCTTTCTCCTTTTACAAATGAATCGGAAAGCGAGTCAAAAAATATTTTAATGACTTCTACAGCTTCGAATTTTGTCAGGTTTGCTTTCTCTTTTAATGTTGAAATTAATTCAAGTTTATTCATACCGCCTCTTTTTTGCATTGAAAGATGTAATCTTATTATTTTCAAAAGACTTTAATTAAAATTCGATAAAAAGTCAAGGGGTTATGCTAAAAAGTCAGGGACCTTTTCAACATTGTCTTCCTCTACTTCAACCCCGGCATATTGTCCTAAAACCTCTATTTTAATGACAACACGTCCTTTCCCTTTATATCTTGAAAATTCTCCCTTTATCCCTGCCATGGGACCTTCTAAAATCATCACAGGCTCTCCTTTTTTTATACGGATATTAATCCCTGTGATCAGATCCATGTTTGCGTTTGTCAGGATTTTTAAGGATTCGACCTGTGATTGGGGTACAGGCACCGGTCCTGATTGATTGCCCAATAGCCTGACAGCCCCGATGGTTTTTAAAATATTCAGCTGGTCAGAGGGGTCAACGGTTGATTTCACAAAAATATATCCCGGGAAAAGCGGGATTTTTATCATGAGATTTCTATCTTTCCGCCTGCTTTTGCGTTTTGTTGTGGGCAAAAAAGCCTCGATCTTTTTTTTGACAATATTAGTATGCACAGTCTGCTCAAAGTTGCTTCTTGTCAAAAGAGCAAACCACTTTAATTCTTCCATCATTTTATACCAACCGCTCCAATTCCATGAAGATTTATCAGAAAGGTAATACTTCTTTCATTATTTGATTCTGCAATAAAAAGATTCAACGTCCAGCAGGATCTTTTCAGGGTAAAACCTGCCTGTGTTTCCACGGTTTTCTTGTCTCTTAGATTCTCTTCAATCGAGTAATAGGCAGTTAATTCATCTGTCAGGCGGACATCTATTTTTGAATATAAAGATTCTGATTTGTTGATTGCATATCTGTATTCGGTATTTAAAGTATCTCCCCTGTTATCTTTGAGCGTACTTCCAATGTTTAGGGTTTCATATTGGCTGTCATAAACAGACCATGTAAGATCCATATCAAGACGAAGAAATTTATTTGGATTCAGCTCGGTATCAAGTGCAATATTTGAAAACGGTTCCGGGTCGTCTTCTCTTGCCTTTTTCATATCATAGCTTTGGGAAAGTTTAAGATAAGCAAAATCTCGGTAGATTGATTTTTCTCCTGCTTTAGGATTTATGCTCGATTTTCTGGAAATAAAATTATTGGTAAGAGACCAGGAGATAATATTTTGTCCATTTATTCTATCAAGAGAATCAAAATACGGCAGATCATCTTGAATAATACTTGGCGTAAAAGCGTATTCAAGTTTTGGGATGATTTCATGTTTTATTTTGTCGGCAAATTTGTTATTCGGGTTGAATATTTTATGGAATTTCGTGGATAGCACTGCTCCAAAATCAGATATATGTCTTGTTCTCAGACTGTCTGAATCGCCGTTAATATCCGTAAACTCATTTGTATACCAGACGGTTTCCCTAATCCCGACAGATGGTTCAAAATTAAAAAACTTGCCAAGTTTCAAGGGTAGAAAAAGTTTGGGGTAGATATCTGTCCGCTGCCCTTTTACACGTGTGGCAGTTGTATCTTGCCGGTAAAAGGATCGATATTCGCTGTCAAGAGAATAAAAGAATTTTGAAGAACCGATCTGCTGTTTGGAGGCATCAAACTGAATGCTTGGAATTGTTTGCAAAGTTGTGTCATCAGTGTCCTGCCTCCGGGCACGAATATTATCATACCATAATGCATCAAAATTAAATGTATATGTGGACCATGATTTGTTGATATTCAACCAGTTTTTCCTGGTTATATCATCATATTCATCCAGGCCCCGGCCAAATTCTTCTTCAAGATATTTTTTTGTTTTGGTATATCCTGTAAATCCGCCTTGAAACTCATGAAGATAATCTTCATCACTTACTATATCGATATCCAGCTTGGCTGCAAATCCATTGGGAAGATTCTGATTCTGTTTCATGCGCAGCCAGAAACGGTCTGAGTTGGTCCTTTGAGGGGTTGAGGAAAAACTATGGTTTTCAGTATCAACGGTCCCGTCATCTGTTGTTTTATCTTTAAGATAATCAAAAAAAACGGAACCTTTGGTTTTGTTATCCAGGATATATCGGTATTCTGCTCCTATTTTTGTTCCTCGATCCGACATGTGGTCTGCATAAAAGGTTGCATCGGTATTCTTTGAAATGGCGATAAAAAGGGGCTGTTCATATTCAGATCCCTTTCTGTCGGATCTTGAAATTCTTGGGACTAAAAGGCCCGTCTGGCGCTTGGTCTTAACGGGAAACATAAGAAAAGGGGTGTAAGCGCTAGGAATTTTTTTTATCCAAAATATGGCATCTCGGGCAGTCCCATACCCCTCAACCGTGACTTTAACATTCTTACCTGAAATTTTCCAGTCAGGAGATTCTCCGGGGCATGATGTGATGGTGCCTTTATCGGCACTATAAGTAAATTTGCCGGTTTTTCTGATATTTTCACCATTAATATAAAAATTATTTTTCTGGATGAAAATGGTGCCTTTGTTTATGGTGCCGATTTCCGTTATAAGATTGATATTCATTGCATTGCAGGAGATGGAATCTTCGCCGGATATCAGGATAACATTGCCCTGGGCAAAAGCATCCTTTGTTTTATTTGAGAATTCAACATAATCTGCTTCAAGCCTGGTTTTCCCCCCGGTGATCACTACATCGTCCTCGGCAATATAGAGATTTCTTTTATTATCAAATGTCACTACCCGTGCGGATATATGCCAGGGGATTTCTTTGGGATTTTGGGGTAAAGCATTTGCCTTTGCAACCCCTCCGGTTGAAATGAATATATAAAAAAAAGCAAATACCACAAAAAGTGGCAGATACCTTTGCTTTAACAAACAGAACATGTTCTTTCCAGTAAAAAATTGCACATCGATTAAAATTACTGTATAAAGCCATTTTATACTTTAAAAGTCAAGTTTTGAATGCATGCTTTTATAGTTCAATATGGCAAAGGTTAAATAAAAAATGACGTTTTCAATTATAGATTCCATTGGCAATACCCCCATTGTTGAGATAAAAAAGATGAGTTTTGTAAAAGGGGTTAAAATTTTTGCCAAGCTTGAATATATGAATCCCGGCGGCTCTGTGAAAGACCGGGCAGCCCTGTATATGATCAACGAAGCAGAAAAGACCGGCGAATTGACCAAAGATAAAATCGTTATCGAAGCAACCAGTGGAAATACAGGGATAGGACTTGCCATGATTTGTGCGGTCAAAGGCTATAAAATTGCCCTTACCATGGCGGAAAATGCAAGTGTCGAACGAAAGAGAATCCTGCGCGCAAGAGGTGCCCAGATCATTTTAACCCCCAGGCATTTGGGATCTGATGGTGCCATTGAAGAGGCATACAGGCTTGCAAGAGAAAACCCGGATAAATATTTTCTTTGTGATCAGTATAATAATGAAGCCAATTGGAAAGCCCATTATTATACAACGGGACCTGAAATTATTGAGCAGACCCATGGCAAAGTTTCTTGTGTTGTAGCAACCATTGGGACAAGTGGAACGCTCATGGGGCTTTCCAGAAGATTAAAAGAGCATAACAAGGATATCCGAATTGTATGCGCAGAACCGTATCTCGGGCATAAGATCCAGGGTCTGAAGAATATGAAGGAATCTTACACGCCTGAGATCATGGAGAAGAGCCGTCTTGATGAAAAGATTAATATTGATGATGACACGGCTTTTAATACTGCCCGCAGCTTAGCCGTAAAAGAAGGACTGTTTGTGGGAATGAGCAGCGGCGCGGCTATGGCTGCTGCCATTGAACAGGCCAAAAGGATTAAAAAAGGCGTTATCGTGGTTATCTTCCCGGACGGTGGTGAACGGTATCTGTCCACCAGCCTTTTTGCAGTAGAAAAACATATTGCCCTGTCACTTTTTAATACAGGCTCAAAATCCAAGATGCCGCTTGAGCCGCTTGAAAAGGACAAAGTATCTGTCTATACCTGCGGGCCGACTGTTCACAAAAGACTAAATATAGGCCAGTTCAGAAGATATGCATTTACAGATTTGCTCGTAAGATATATTGAGTACCATAACATTGCCGTCAATCATGTGGTCAATATCACTGATTATGATGACAAGACCATCAAGGGGTCACAGAATGCCGGCATGTCACTTTCCAAGTTTACACAAATCCACATTGATTTTTTTAAGAATGATCTTGCAAAATTGAATATCAGACAGGCAGATGCATATCCAAAAGTGTCAGACCATTTTGATGAAATGATTGATGTGGCAAAACAGCTGCAATCAAAACAGCATGCCTATGAAAAACTGCATTCTCTTTATTTTGATATTGGAAGCCTGCCGGAATATGGTGATTTTGCGAGTATCAATCTTGATAAGATAAAAATAGGTGCAACCGTGGACCTTGACGAGTATGAGAAGCGGAACCCAAAGGATTTTACATTGCTAAAACGGGTTCGCCTTTCAGAACTTAAAATAGGTGTGGGGATTAAGACCCGGTGGGGCAATGTACGTCCCTCTCTTCATTT
>JAGLNZ010000465.1 GCA_023139225.1 Desulfobacula sp.
GAAAACGAAGTTGCCATTGCAAGAGCTGCAAAAGGGGCAAGTCTTGCACGGTGTTGGCTGCATTGTGATCCGGTTCGCTATGATGGTTCTTTAGGCGCCTTAACCATTGAAGAGTTGACCATTGAAGACCTTGTCAGCCAGGGATGGGAACTTAAAACCATTCGATTCTGGCTGATTTCCAATCATTATAGAAAAACCCTGCTGCTTTCAGAGCAATCCCTGAAGCAGGCGCAATATACACTGGATAAAATTAACCGTTGCCTTACGACCTTGAGTGTCATCAAAGAAGGAAATGATTTCAAAGATATTGATCAATTAATATATGATATAAAATCGGCTTTCCTTGAATTCATGGAAGATGATCTAAAGATTTCAGGCGTCATTTTTTCTTTGCTGGCAAATGTGAAAACCATTAACAAGCTTATTAATCAGAACAGGATCAATCCGGATGGCGCCCAAAAACTTGTGAATTGTTTTAAAGAGATTGATTCTGTGCTTAAGATTTTCAGTTTTACTAAAAAAATACAATATTCAGATGAAATCCAAGATCTTATAGAGGAACGTGAACGCGCAAGAATACAAAGAGACTGGGAACTGGCTGATAGGATTAGGGAGCAGTTGGCAGCTCTGGGTATCAGCGTTCATGATAAAAAGGCAAAACCATGACAAATCAATTTTTATTTTTTCCATTCACCCATATTACCCAAAACCAGCTAAATACTATTTTAACATTTTTTCCGTCATTTCAATATTTACCTATGAGCCGGGATTTTAAGCACGATCAAATATTGCAAAAATTATTTGAACAGGGGAAAGTTCATCCTTTTTTTTCATCACGTCAAGAACTTGCACCGGTTGAACTAAAAGCTGAACAATATCTGGAATGGGTTCGGATACATAAAGGAAATGAGCATAATCTTAAATCACTCTTAAAAGACAACCCTTACTTTACAAGTGATACAAATGTAACCGCCATTAAATCACAGATCAAAGGTATTAAAGAGGACAAAAAAAATGCCTTGCCGGATGACTCAGTCCAGCAGCGTGATTTGTTATTTTTAAAGATGGCTCAATTGTGTGATGAACAAAATGAGCACATTGAGCTTAAGTTAAAAGATCTGGATAAAACCCGTGAGAACCTTATTTCAAGCTTGCGCGGAATGGAAAGCCCCCTTACTGCCGTCAAAGACAAAAAATCCGGCAATTATGAAGATTTGGGGGCTATGATGACCCGTGAACGGGTTTGTGCATGGTCAGGGTGTATGGCTCAAAAAGGGTTGTTAAAATCACAAGAGAACACATCTTTATTTATCACTACCAGTGAGGCGGTATTCGACTATCTTGAGTCCAATTGCAAAGATGTTGTAAATACCCTTGACATCGATAAAATAAAAGTGCATGAAAATAAATGTGCAAATCAAGATGAATGGCAGCATCATTTTTGCAAATATTTGATGGATGCGATTCAAACTGATGGGAACCTGGAAAATGATATGCCAAAAGTGAATGACACTTGTTCTCTTTACGGGCAGATTAAGCTGGGCCTTTTTTCCGGGAATGATATAAATGATCTTTTTAATATGTCAGACAAACAGATACCTGTATGCCTGATTAAATTAAAAAGATAAAAAACTTGATTTTAATTAATCACATGTTATAAAAGCGTTTTTATATTAATTATATTTAAAGAACGAGCTTATAATATAATAATGTTAATTTTTTTTAAGGAGGCTATTAAAATGGCATTTAATCCAATTGTTGACCATGAAAAATGTGTTGGTTGTGAAGAGTGTGTAGACGTATGTCCCGTAGAAGTTTTTGAAATGGAAGATGACAAGTCTGTTCCGGTTAATGCAGAAGAATGCATGGGCTGTGAAAGCTGCGTGGAAGTTTGTGAAGAAGACGCTATTGTTATCGAAGAAGACTAGTTAATAAAACGTCTGACAATAGGTAAAATGCCGGGTATGTGTACACCATCACCCGGCATTTTTTTATTTCAGCAATTTTGATTCCGGACACTGGCTTTTTTCAATCCGATTCCAGGCCTGGCAGCAGGTTTTTTAGAATCTTAGTGACAGGCAGCTTAACCCGCCGTCAAGTTTCCTGAATTCTGATACATCCACTTCAATAATTTGGTAACCTGCATTTTTTATCATTTCAGCAGTTTTAAAAAATTCTTTGGGAACGAGCACCTTGCCATTGATCCATACACTATTGGCTGCATAGGATTCATTTAAAGCAACTTCCAGTATATTAAAACTTTTTAGTTCAGGCTGGGTTAAAAATTCACCAAAAGCAAGCAGATTATTGTTTTCCAGATACGAGATTCCTGTTTTTAAATGAAGAACACTTTCAAGTTTAATAAAGGATGATGTGTAACCATATGTTGTTAAAATAGTGTTTAGCTGTGATGCACCATCAATATTTGTTCGTTCAGACAGCCCTGTGAAATAATGATTTTTTACCATCATGATATCTCCTGCATCAAGGGTCCCTGGGCTTTGGATGTGCTCTACAGATAAGCCAAGTTCTTTGACGGCTTTTAAAACACTGATGGTTTCATCTTTTCTTGAAGCAGCGCCCGGATTGGTAATGATGGCACATCGTGGTGTTATCAGGCAAGTGTCTTCAATAAAAGTTGAATCCGGGAAGTTTTCATCCGGATCAAGTACCATTACCTTAAGACCGCATTCTTTGAGTGCATGAATATAGTTATTATGCTGTTTTAAGGCAAGCTTGTAATCAGGTTTGCCAAGACCGGCAGCGCTGATCCCATTGACCATATTTTGGCAGGGCGTTTTTACGATGGCTTTGGTGAACATATCAATTCTCCTTAATTTTTTCAACGAACTGCATTGGTTAAGTATACGCCTGTAATAATAAATATTGCTCCGATAATTAAAGAAGCAGTTAAGGGTTCTTTTAAAATAAAAAAAGAAAGAATAATTGCGCTGACAGGGACAAAGTTAATAAAAATTGCAGCTTTCATGGGGCCGATCTGTTTGATGCCTTCATAATACCAGAAAAAGCCGAGCACCGTGCCGAAAAAGCCCAGGTAAAAGAGACTTGTCCATTCAATGGCATTGTAGGCTGCCATGTTCAAAAATACCCCTTTATAAAGGGCGGGGAAAAACAGCAACAGGGTACCTGCAATGGATGAATAGCACACAGAGGTAATGGGGGATAAATCATTCATGGCTTTTTTACCCAGAATTGAATATGCAACCCAGCTTGCAACGCAGCCAAAGATGAGAAGTTCTCCTTTTCCAATGCCAAGTTCCAATATATTAAAAAGGTTTCCTTTTGATATAACTATTAAAGCTCCTGTGACAGACAGACAAAGCCCGATCAGTTTCAGGAAGTTAAGCTTTTCCTTAAAAAATATAACAGAACAAAGGCTGATAAAAATTGGATTGCAGGCAATAATCAGTGATGCCTGGTTGGCCTGAATATGGTTAAGGCCTGAGAAAAAAAGCAGGTTATAGGAAAACACACCTGTAAGGCCCAGTAAAAATACGATAAATATTTTATCAAGCGCAAGTTTTGGAAGGCGGCCTTCGATTTTTATGGTCAAAAAGATAAGAAAAAAAGAAGCAATTAAAAATCTTAAAAATGCTGCGGAGTATGGATCCACATTATGGGAGATTGATTTGCCCGCAATAAAGGTGCCCCCCCAGAAAACAGCAGTAAATAGCAATTTGAGATATGTCAAAAGTCTTTCCTTTAAATAAAAAATAATTTTCGTATTAGCACAGACAAAACTATAAATGTCAAGCAAAAGTCATGAGTATTTAAAGGCAATTATAGGCAAAGTAACCCGTTCCAGGCTGATCACCTTACGTCCGCTGGA
>JAGLNZ010000466.1 GCA_023139225.1 Desulfobacula sp.
GTTGTGATAGCCGCCTATATGCTGGGTATTATTGAAAATCTGTTTGGCGGATATGTTTCCATTGAGTTTAAGACAGTGGTTGCCTTTGTCATTATTGTGGCGGTGTTGTGTATTAAGCCCAGTGGCCTTTTTTCCAGGCATTATGTGAAAAAGGTTTGAATAAAGGATATATGAACGTAATATAGAACCAATGAATGTTTTAAAAGGAGGGAATGATGAAAAAAGGATTAATGCTTGTTTTATTTGTTTCTCTGGCTTTTTTGTTGAGCTTTACCTCAAATCTCTGCGCTGAAGAGGGTGTGACAGATACAGAGATCCATCTTGGGCAGTGGGGCCCCCAGACCGGCCCTGCAGCAGCTTGGGGAAATGTGGCTAGGGGTACAGGCGACTATTTTAAATGGATCAATGACAATGGCGGTATTCATGGCCGCAAAATTGTCTATCACATGTTTGATGACGGGTATAATCCTGCTAAAACAAAGGCAGGAGTAAAAGAACTCCAGGAAGGTACAGGGATATTTGCCTGGGCCTGTGGAGTGGGGACATCTCCCGGTTTAGCCGTTCGAGATTATCTGGCCAAAAGAAATGTTCCGTGGGTGGGGCCTGCTGCAGGTTCCATGCACTGGGTAAATCCTCCCCAGAAAAATTTGTTTGCCGTGTATCCGCTTTATGTGGGTGAGGCAAAGGCTCTTGTAAGGTATGCCATTGAAAAGATGGGCAAAAAACGAATTGCCATGGCTTATCTCAATGATGAATATGGGAAGAACGGGCTTCGAGGGGCGCTTGCTGAACTAAAGGCCCATGGTATGAAGGCGGTTGCACAGGTTCCTGTTGAAAAAGGTGATTCAGATTTAAAGCCCCATGTAATGAAATTAAGAAAATCAAAAGCAGATCTGGTGCTACTCTGGGTTATGCCGGGAAATGCCGCCCGTATTATTGGGACAGCCAAAGCTATGAAGTTTGAACCCCAATTCATGAGTGCTTCCACGCTTTCTGATTTCCCATTAATGATGCATATCACAAAGGGTCTTTGGGAAGGTGTGATCACAGCTACTCTTGGCGAGATTCCTAGCTCAAATCATCCTTTGCTTAATAAATATAAAAAAGAAGTGTTTGATAAATATGCGGCCAAGGAAGAAAGATGGGGCGTTTTTTATTATGCCGGTATCATTTTCACCGAACCTATGATTGAAGGATTGAGAAAAGCGGGTCGTGATCTGACAAGAGAAAAATTTATTACTGCAATGGAAAGGATACGTGGATTTAAAGGGATCGGCCCTGAAGTCAATTATAAACCTTATAACAAGAATGATATTTATTCACGGCAGGGTGGCTCCCAGACTTTTCTGGTCAAGTGTCTTGCTGGCGGCAAAGCAGAAAAGCTGACAGACTGGATGGATATTAAGTAGAATGGAGCCCAATTTTTTTGATGTTGAGCATTTGTCCATTTCCTTTGGCGGGATAAAGGCTCTGCAGGATATCAGTTTTTTCATGAATAAGGGTGAGATTTTTTCCGTGATCGGTCCTAACGGTGCGGGAAAGACCACCCTTTTTAACTGTATATCAGGGCTTTATAAACCTGACCAGGGAAATATCCGGTTTAAGGGCAATGCCATTGAAAATAAAAAACCCGATATTATTGCCGGGATGGGTATTGCCAGGACTTTCCAGAATATCGAGCTTTTTTCCCATATGAATACCATGGAAAATATTATGCTGGGCCGTCATCTCCATATGAAAACAGGGCTTTTCAAAGGCATGTTCATGTGGGGGAAATCTTCTTTTGCAGGCAAGGAAGAGATTCAACACAGACAAAAGGTGGAAGAAATTATTGATCTTCTGGAGCTTCAGAATATAAGGGATAAGTTTGTAGGCGCTTTGCCCTATGGGACCCAGAAACTCATTGAACTTGGACGGGCTCTTGCCCTGGAACCTTCTTTGCTTTTGCTGGATGAGCCCTGTGCCGGCATGAATTCGGAAGAAAAGC
>JAGLNZ010000467.1 GCA_023139225.1 Desulfobacula sp.
GAGCATGATATGAAAATGGTCATGGATATCTCCGACAGGGTTCTGGCCATTAATTTTGGAAAGCAGGTTACCCTGGGAACCCCGGAACAGGTCCAGCAGAATAAAGAAGTCCTCAAAGCATACATTGGGGAGGGAAACTAAAGATGCCGGATTTGCTGGAAGTAAAAAATATAGAGACCTATTATGATCTTGTTTATGCCATCAGGGGCGCTTCTTTTGCCGTAAAGGAGGGAAGCATCACCGCAATTTTAGGCAATAACGGTGCGGGGAAATCAACTATCTTAAAGACCATCATGGGCCAGATAGAAGACCAGCCGGACAAGGGTATTATTGAATTTGAAGGGATTCCCATTCAACACAAAGATACGGATGAAATTGTCCGCAAAGGCATTGCCTATGTGCCGGAAGGCCGGGAAGTTTTCGAAGAACTCACCGTTTATGAACACTTATTGATGGGGGCCTATACAAGGAAAGACCCGCCAGGGATCAAACAGGATATTGAACAGGTATTTGAATATTTTCCTGTTTTAAAAAACAGGACCAACCAGTGGGCAGGCACACTCTCCGGCGGAGAGCAGCAAATGCTGGCCATAGGGAGAGCCCTGATGCTAAGACCCAAGCTGCTGGTCCTTGATGAACCGTCTTTAGGGCTTTCTCCTATCCTGGTCAAAGAGATCTTTTCCATTATCAAGGAGATAAACGCAAAAGGGACCACCATTCTCCTGGTTGAGCAGAACGCCAACATGGCCCTTTCCATTTCTTCCACCGGCCTGATTCTTGAAAACGGGCGATTTGTAATGAAAGGCAAATCAAAAGATCTTTTGGAAGATAAGGATGTCAAAGAATTCTACCTTGGCATAAAATCTGAAACATCAGCCAAAGGTTACCAGCGCTGGAAAAGAAAGAAAGCATGGCGATAAAAAAAACAGAACCAATATTTGAAACAGTGCCCCGGTTATTTAACAAGACCGTTGATCAAAACGGATCGCGTGTTGCTTTGCGAACAAAAGACCTGGGTATCTGGCATGATATTACCTGGGATGAATACCATGACAAGGCAAAAAAGGTGGGATGCGCTCTTGTGTCCATGGGGTTTGAAAAAGGGGATGCAGCCTGCATTATCGGTGATAACGCCGTTGAATGGGTGATGGCTGATATGGGCATCCAGTGCGTGGGCGGGGTGTCTGTCGGTGTCTATGCCACCAATGCCTGGCAGCAGGTGGAATATGTGGTCAATCATTGCGATGCAAAGTTTTTGTTTGTGGAAAATGAAGAACAGCTGGACAAGTACTTGATGTTCAGAGAGAAGACACCGCTTTTGAAAAAAGTCATTGTCTGGGACACAAAAGGCCTTTTATCATTCACAGATCCCCTGGTGATGACCTTTGATCAATTGATTGAAAAAGGCAGACATGCAGATGAAGAACATCCAACGCTTTTTAAAGATTACCAGGCAAAAGTCAGGCCGGATGACCTTTCAGTGATCATTTATACCTCGGGCACCACAGGTCCTCCCAAAGGTGCCATGCTCACCCATAAAAATGTGACATGGATGCCTGGTGCTATCGACGATAGATTAAAATTATATAAAACTGATACTGTTTTATCTTTTCTGCCGTTATGCCATATCTTTGAACGGCTGTTCAGTGTTTTTATTCCTTTAAGATTTGCTTATACAGTCAACTTTGTGGAAAGACCGGACACAGTCACGCAGAATATGATGGAAGTCTCTCCGACCTTTGGATATGGTGTTCCAAGGATCTGGGAGAAATATTATTCCAATATCATGATAAAAATGGATGATGCCACATGGTTTAAGCGTTTTGTTTTCAAAATAGCCTTGAAAATCGGACAGAAACGGGCGGATGCTGTAATGAATTTCAAAACTCCCGGTCTTTTTTATAAAGGACTGTTTTTCATTGCCTGGTTTACAGTTTTCAGAAAGCTTAAAGAACGGCTGGGATTTGAAAATATCCGGGTGGCGATTTCAGGGGCTGCGCCTATATCAAAAGAGGTGCTGCGTTTTTATCAATCCATTGGAATGAACCTGATCGAAGTGTATGGACAGACTGAAGGAACAGGTGCTACCACAGTTTCTCCAGAGGATAAAACAAAATTTGGAACTGTGGGCAAGGCTCTTCAAGAAACAGATATTAAAATCGCTGAAGACGGTGAAATCCTTGTCAGGTCCCCCGGGGTGTTTAAGGGATATTATAAAGGTGAAAAAGCAACCACTGAAACTATTATTGATGGCTGGCTTTACACAGGAGATGTGGGGCAGATTGATGCGGACGGATTTTTAAAAATAACCGATCGCAAAAAAGATATTATCGTAACAGCGGGTGGTAAAAATATCACCCCCCAGTATATTGAGAATAAACTCAAGGCAAGTATTTATATTAATGATTCCGTTGTGATTGGAGACAGGCGGAAATTTTTATCCTGCCTGATTATGATTGATGAAGACAATGTGGTAAAATTTGCCCAGGATAATAAAATTCAATTTTCGACCTATAAGGATTTAACCTGTGACGAACAGGTGATTGCCCTTATCGACGAAGAAGTTAAAAAGGTCAATGAAACCCTTGCACGGGTTGAAAATATCAGGAAATTCGTGATTCTTCCCAAGCGGCTTTACGAAGAGGATGGTGAAGTAACTCCCACTATGAAAATCAAGAGAAAATTTGTTAATGAAGCTTTTAAAGATTTGATTGAGGACATGTATTAGCTTACTCGTTGCAGCCTGTGAAAGATTCTGTCCTTGACTTAAGCGGTATGAAAACAGATACTATAAAAGTTAGCTTGGAAAGCTTACAATAGTGTCAAATAATCAAAATATCTGATTTCAAAAAAGAATTTTACTATGGACAATCAATTTTCAGGAAAAGAAACCACAATATTTAAAGATAACTACGAAGAATTAAAAGTATTAAGGTTTGCAATTGAAAATGCACCCATCGCCGTCAGTATGGCAGATTCAGAAAATCGCCTTTTTTTTCACAATAAATTTTTCAAGAAAATGTTTGATTATAATATTGAAGAATTCAAGAATAAATCCCTTGAGACACTTTATGTTGATCCTGATGTGAGCAAAAAGGTTATAAAGACTGTAACCGGCGGGGATTCATGGGCCGGAGAGGTTGAGATGATGGATAAATCCGGCCGGATACTGCCTGTTATGCTTCGTTTCGAGGCCACCAGGGATGAAAATGATAATATTATTTCATTTATTGGAATTTATTCAGATATTACAAAACGAAAGAAAATTGAAAAAGAGCTGAAATACCAGCATGAATACCTGTCAACCCTGCATTCGATTTCTCTGGGGATGTTTCGCCGTTTGAATTTGTCTGATTTGCTCAACGCTATCATGGTGAGAGCTTCTAAAATTACACGGATTCCCAATGGATTTTTGCATCTGTATGATCCGGATCAACATATTTTAGAGATTCGTGCTGCCTGCGGGAATCTGTCCGATTACATGGGGTTTAAAATGGAGCCCGGAAAAGGTTTCGCCGGTAAGGTTTTTGAAACTGGTGAACCTCTGATTATAAATAAGTACCAGTCATGGCCACAGAAAATCAAGGGGCCCTTATTTGACAGGATTTATTCAATTGTTGGAATTCCTCTGGTTTCGGGTTCAAAAATTGTGGGTGTGATCGGGCTGAGCCATGATAAAGAAGAATTCACCATTGAGCCTGAGATTATTTCCATTCTTGAAGAGTTCTCAGGCATTGCCCAAATTGCCATTGATAATGCAAAACTTTTTGAAAGCCAGAGCCGGGAACTTGAAAAGCGGAAAGCACTTGAAAAAGAAAGAAAAGAAATGATGGTAAGGCTGCATCAATCCCAGCGCATGGAATCCATTGGAACGTTGGCAGGCGGGATTGCCCATGATTTTAATAATATATTATCATCCATCATGGGGTTTACACAGATCGCACAGGGTGACGTTGAAAAAGGCAGCGTGCTGGAAGATGATCTGGGTGAAATCTATAAAGCAAGCTTGCGGGCAAAAGATCTTGTCCAGCAGATTCTTACATTTGCAAGACAATCTGATGACCAGGTGAATGCGATCAAGGTGAGCATTATTGCTAAAGAAGTATTAAAATTTATCCGGGCATCCGTCCCTTCAACCATCAACATCACTCAGAACATCAACAGCACATCCAAGATAATGGCGAATCCAACCCAGGTGTACCAGATTTTCCTCAATCTTTTCACCAATGCTTCCCAGGCAATGGGAAAAGAAGGTGGTACGCTGAGAGTGGATATGACAGATGAAGTATTGGAAAAAACCTATAAATCAATTACACCCGGCAGCTATATCAGGATAAATATATCAGATACCGGCGCGGGTATTGCAAAAGAACATATCCATACTATTTTTGAGCCCTATTTTACCACAAAACAAATCGGAGAAGGAACAGGGCTTGGCCTTGCTGTTGTCCATGGAACCGTAAAAAGCCTGGGCGGAGAAATCTTTGTTGAAAGTGTATTGGGTCAGGGCACAATGTTTACCCTATATTTCCCCATTGTTCAAAAACCCGAGTCTGAGTTTGAATATGAGTATAAAGATGAGGAATCACCTTTAGGCAGGCAGGAGCATATCCTGTTTGTTGATGATGAAATTTCCATAACCAAAGTGGCAGCAAGATTACTTGAAGGGCTTAATTACAAGGTAACAATTCTGAACAGCAGCCGTGAAGCCCTTAAATTTTTTCGTTCTGATCCGGATGTCTTTGGGGCGGTTTTGACAGACATGACAATGCCCGGTATGACAGGCGACAAACTGGCTGTTGAGTTGAAAAAAATAAGATCGGATATTCCGATAATCCTGTGTACTGGTTTTGATAAACATATAGGGGATAAAGAGTTAAAGAAAAAAGGAATCAATTATTTTTGTAAAAAGCCGTTTTCAAGAGCCCAGCTTGCCGTTGCTGTCCGAAATGCCATTGATGAAAATACGAAACATCAAGAATAAGTATCAATTTTTTCAAAGTAGTTGCTGCGGCAGAGATTTTCAACTTCCAGCATGGTTTGAAAAGCATCGGAAAAATTTTCTTTTCCGGTCGTAAACAGACCATGGCCGTATACAATAGCGCTGTTTGTTAGTTCAAGTGCCAAGGGCAGTGTGTTGCAAAGCCCGAAAGGACCTGTGCCAACTTCGCCCGGCACAATGGGGGTGGAGCCCACAAATCGTTTTTTTGGGCATTTGATGTGGCATTGTTCTCTAAAATTACAGGCAGCCTTTTCAACAGGGTCACAATCCATGGATAAAATGACACTGAATTTGGGATGACCGTGAAGAATGGTTTTGCAACCGGTTCGGGAAATGGTCTCCAGATGGGCGCTAAGTTCACTTGAGGCGGTAAGCCCGGCGCTGGTGGAGCCGTTTTGCGGAACCGGGTCAATACATCCTGAAAGTTCGTCCAGACAGCTGCCGGTCTGGCTGATATAAAGCGTTTCATTCCAATAACAGGAGACATTGCCAAAATAGGAATCAACAAGTTCAAATTCAATAGTTTTCCGGCCGGCCTCGATAATGGCGGAGTAAACGGTTTCTTCATCAGGAAAAGGAGAAGGGATAAATTGGGGTAAATCTTTTTGTATCGGCTTCACATATGGGATGATGGAGTCAAACAGATGATGGGCATCGGCTGTGGCAAATCCTGTTTGAAGGGCTTGCAGATAGTCGGTAAAAAATTTAATAAAGCTTGCGAAACAAACAGAGCTTATGGTTACAAATCCCTGTTCAGGGCTGACCGTTCCATGGGCAATAATTGCCGGGCCTTTGAAATGGTCATTGTTTTTTTCAGGTGCAATGATCACGCTCTTTCTTTTTTTTAAAACCTGAATGATTTTATCCGGGCAAAATTCATTGATTACCGGCAGATCATGGAGAAAGGTTCTTGTTTCACAATCTTTTGGTTGAATTAACCCATTGGATGTAAGGGCATTTCCTGCCAGAAAATTTATCAAGCTTCCATAGGGTTCATTTGGCCTTAAAAAAACCAGAGAATTTATATTCAGCCCTTTAAAAACATCTTCCAACACTCGGATTTCATCTGCCTTACGGTTCCAGACAAGGGTATCATCCAGGCCGCCAATCAGGGGTTGCGACGGGCCAGCCTTATTTCCCAGCTTTGCCTGAATTAGTTTGTCCGCATATTTATTTATTAGTTGTTCCATAAAAGTCCAAGTGTTTGTGCTTTTTCTTTCCGGGGCAGACCATTGGGGGTAAGCCCACGGATATCATAATACTTTTTTTTTGCAATAAGAAATGCATTCCTGTCAACAGGGGGTATATGGATACGATTTCCGCTTGATCCCGCTTCTTTGAAAAACCGATCCGGCAGATCATCATCTTTGGCATCAAATCCGTTCAGCGCATTGATGATTCGCTCATTATAATAGATACATTCCCCTTTTTTAAGAAGATCATGGGCACTGGTTTCAATTCCTGTAACCGCCTCATAGGCAGTTGCATACTCTTCCAGGCCGGCTGCAAAAAAAGTAAATTTGCACACGGTCAGCGAGTCCACCACAGCATTCAGATCTTCGGCAATTTTTATGATCCTTGCCTTGCCGCTGAAACTAAAGCGGTCAGTGGCTACAGGTTTTCTCAAAATTTCATGGCTGATGGGATAGGCGCGCAAATGGCATCCGCCCCGGGTGGACAGGGCATATCCCAATGCCATGCCATAAGCCCCCCGGGGATCATAGGC
>JAGLNZ010000468.1 GCA_023139225.1 Desulfobacula sp.
CTTAAAGCAACCTGTGCACCGCACTATTACAGAATATTACGGCAACGGGCCAAAAAAGACGGTAAAAAAGTCTCATTTGAAACCCATGGCCTGGATGCCGTCACAAGAGGGTGTCTGGCAGGGACAGGGTTTTGTTTTGTTTCCCATGTGGGAAGAGTGCAAACATGTGGCTTTCTTGATGTGGAATGCGGTGACATTACACAGCAAACCTTCAAAGATGTCTGGGAAAATTCTCAAGTTTTTAACAAGCTTAGAGATTTTAATAATCTTGAAGGCAAATGCGGAATTTGTGAGTACAAAAGCGTTTGCGGCGGATGCCGAGCGCGTGCATATGAAGCAACTGGAAATTATCTTGCAGAAGAACCCCTGTGCTCTTATCAGCCAAAAAACAGCAAATAAATTCAATTCATAAAATTTTAAAAAATAAAGAGGTTGGAATCAAAAAGATTCCAGCCTCTTTATTTATCCAACTGATTTTTTGATTAATTTCTGACAAGCCTCTTTGTAAGGCCTGCTGCAATTAATAAGCCTGAGCCCAATACCAAAAGAGTTACAGGCTCTGATACGGGATTTTGGGAAAGAAAGTATCCGATTTTATCTGCATGGGCAAATACCGGATAGAAAAAAATTGCAGTAACAAAAATTGCTAAAAGTACGATATATTTTTTCATATACCCTCCTTTAAAGGGATGTCTTGTTTTCTCAATAAAAATAATTTTGATTACTTTAAAAATAATAAGAGCAAAGAGTATACCAAAGTCGTATTTTTATAAAATTTTCTTTAAAACCATCTTCAATTAGGGGATTCATAAAAATAGAGTCATATGGCCCATTAAATAAATGACAGATCATATAAACTAAATACAACAAAAATAGGTATTTTTTTTCACAATTTTTGTAAAAATAGCACATTTGTCTAACTGAAATTATATTGACTTAGTATCAGCGCCCTGTTATTTTTTATCAGCCTATTTTAATCTATTCATGATATGCTATAGTTAATGAAAAAATGAAATCTTTTATCATATCTATATTCATCTGTTTGCATTGCAGTCTCGTGATGGGTAATTCATTGTCAGATACTGCTGATGACTATCTAACCTCAGGAATTGAATTATTCAAATCAGGACAATTTAATAAATCATATGAAAGACTTCTAAAGGCCTTTGAGAATTTTCCGGAAAACCAGGAATTAAATTTTTATCTTGGCAGGGCTGCTTTTGAGACAAAGAACTATGAAATGGCCATCATGGCCTTTGAAAGAATATTGATAGCATCTCCTTTTGAACACCGTGTAAAGCTTGAAATTGCAAGGGCCTTTCAACGGTTGGGAGCAAATAACACTGCCAGACAATATTGCAATGAGGTTTTGGCAACAAATCCCCCTGAAGCTGTAAAAAATAATATAAAAAAATTTTTAATCTATATTGATAAAACAGAACAGAAACACTTTTTAAGCGGCCAGGTTGTAACGGGTATTGACTGGAATAATAATGTTTGGGCATCCCCATCAACCGGCACAATAAAAACAATTATCGGCAATGTAGACTTAACAGGAGCATCTTCAAAAAAGACCCGGGACTGGATCTATAATACCACCATTGGAATTGATCACACCTATCGTTTCCCCTATTCATCTTATTCCTGGAAAACACAGGCAAGTTTTTATAAAGCAATTTATGATAAAATAAATTCTCTTGATATTTGCTATATTGGCGGACAGACAGGACCTGAATTTGTATCCGGAAAAAATAAATTTGGTTTCAGGTTATTATCAAACCAGATTGAGATAGGAAACACCCAATACCAAAGAAGTGTTGGTTTAAAAGCTGTGTTGGATCACACGATTAAACCACTTTTAGTGATTAGTACGGTATTTAAGTACGAAGCAAAAGATTTCCCCGGCAGTCCTGAAAGAGACTCTGAAAACAAATCCATATCCATTGATATGGGGCTGGGGTTTAAAAATAACTGGCTTAGTCTTAGTCTTGGGATGGAACATGAAGATGCCTTTGACGATGAATACAGTTACAATCGGTTTATTTCAAACTTATCAATTACCCGAGAACTGCCCTTAAAAACAATAGGTTCTATCAATTATAATTATCACTATTCATATTATGATGATCCTGCTGCTCTTTTTGACAAAAACCGTGAGGATCATCAGCATTCTGCCGGATGCAGTCTGGAAAAAAAAATTTGGAAATCTTTGATAAAACCGAATCAAAATATTTCTATAAGGCTAAATTATCTGCATACTTTCGCCTATTCAAATATTGCACTGTATGAATTTGATAAAGACCTTTTTCAATTGCTCCTAATCTATAATTTTTAAAGGCAATACTATGAAACAGATTAAAATTAAATTTTGCATGGCATCAATCGCCTGTCTTAGCTTAATCGTGTTGTCTATATCACAGGTATTTGCCGTTCAAAATGATCCGGTAGGAAAAGTAATTGCCATCAGGGGAAATGTTTTTGCCGTCAGCCCTGATTTGGCATCAAGAAAACTGTTTTTAAAAGCGCCTGTTTTTTTACATGATACCGTTAAAGCAAAACAAGGACGAATCCAGCTGATGTTTAAAGATAATACGCTGATTACCCTTGGCCGCAACACTGAAATGAAAATTACTAAATACGCATGGAAACCGGGTGACACTGATTCTGCAATGGAAACCCAAATCCGTGAAGGCAGTTTCAGGATTATGGGAGGTGCAATTACCCGCATTGCACCTGCCAATTTTAAGACCAACACACCTTCCGGCACGATTGGCATTCGTGGTTCAATATATGCCGGCCTGGTAAAGGGGTCTTTGCTCTCAGTTATTTTTCAGGGCGGCAAAGGGATTTATGTCAAGAATGACGCGGGTATGGTGAATATTTCACGGCCTGGATTTGGCACCAGGGTAAAAAGCAGTACGCAGCCGCCTGAAAAACCAAGCAAAATTTCTCAGCAAGAATTAATGGAACTTGAAAATACTCTTGCATCAACGCCCGAAGAAGAGTCAACCCCGGAACCGGAAGGTTCTGAAAATACAGAGCCTTCACCATCTGAACCGACATCAACTGAAAATGAAGAAACCGGCAGCCTTGCAGAAACAACAGAACCAGCAGAGCCAACTGATGGTCAGGCAGCAAGCAGTGCTGATCCTCTGGCAGCTGATCCTGTTCCTGTTGCCCCTCAAACCATTGACAATTTATCAGATATCTCGTCTATTGTTCAAGATGTTGTATTAGAATCCGCACAAATTGATCAGACTTCTATTATTACCCCAACTGACACACAACAAAAGATCATTTCCATGCTGCTGGATCTTGGATTTTCAGGATCTGAATCAACAATAGTACCCTCAAGCGGGATATGGGTTTATACCGGCAAAATGATCAATACCATACCGGATGAAACTCAGGAAGACATAAAATTTATTATAAACTGGGACAACAAACGAATCATAGGAATTGATCCTGTCTCTACTGACCCAGACCATATCAACAGCGGGTTTGGGTTTGGGACTATTAACTCAACAGGCAGCATTACAAATATTAAAGTTTTAGGTTCAGACAATCATCACGAATACGAACCTGTAATGGCACTTACAGGCTATGAGACTTATGGAAATTTTTATGGATCCGGCCAGGAAGGGCTTGGCCTTGCCATGGAAGGGTATGACTACAACATACAGAATCAGACCGATAATGAATTCTGGTCAAATATTGTTGCAGCCACTGTTGACAACAAAACTGCCAATCCCTATTCCGGGACCCAAACCTGGAAAGGTTTTTTTGTTGGTATTGCCGAAGATATGGCTGCACCAAATACCAACAGGCGGATATTTTATAACACAAGCCCGGATGATTATACCCTGGCGATCAATAAAGATAATGGTACGTTTTCAGGGTCAATGTCCGGAAGTGATTTTAATGATGCCAATAATCTAATTACCGGATTAACTATAGGCGGGGGAAGCAGCGATTCAGCCTATATAACCGACAAAACTATTGCAGCCTGTCTTAGCGGAAGTGATGTCATCACCATTGACGCCAGCTCAGGGGGGCTTAAAACATACGGCAATTTCATGGTTACATCCGGTAAGGATCCACTCTCGGATTATACCACCTGGGGATACTGGGAGGTTGCTTTTTCCGAACCCGGCACAGGAAAGGATTACCATATCCACGTTCCAGGTGCCAAATGGATTTCCGGCCAACAGACCCCTTCAACCGTTATCGGCAGCCTTATCGCCACTTCTTTCAGTGGAACATATACAGGCGGGGCACGAGGTGTCATGTTTGATAGTGCAAGCCAGATGACTGAGATGACTAATGGAAGCACCGACCTTACCATCGAATTTTACGCAGGTGCTTCCGAACCTGTTTCAGGAAACATTTCTTTTGATGAAATTACACTTCCGGTGACAAGCACAACAGG
>JAGLNZ010000469.1 GCA_023139225.1 Desulfobacula sp.
CCGTTTTCAAGTGCTGTACCCGGCATTGAAATCAATGCCAACATCGTTGATAACCTGATAGAATCAGATCCTTTTACTTATGATATATACACGGAAATCGGCCTGACATATACTCTTATCATCGCAGGCGGACTGCTTTTGTCTATAATTTTATCTGTTCTGGGACCATTAGCCGGCAGTTTCGGAGCTATAGTCTTTTTTTGCGGCTCTTTGACCTGGAATTATTATTATTTTTTTCTAAATAACCGCCATGTAGGAATTACATATCCAATAATTACCTGCGCAGGTATATTATTGATTATCAGTATTTTTAATTCTTTCAGGGAAGGAAAAACAAAAAAGTTTATCCATAAAGCTTTTTCCCATTATGTTTCACCGGATGTTGTTTCCCAGCTTTTAAAAAATCCCAAGGCTCTTTCCTTAAAAGGAGAAGAAAAAGAATTAACTGTCCTGTTTTGTGATATCAGGGGATTTACATCGATTTCGGAAAAAATGAATTCACAGGAACTTGGAAATTTCATGAACAATTTTTTAACCCGAATGAGCCGAGTCATCATGAAAAATAATGGCACGGTTGACAAGTTTATCGGGGATGCGATCATGGCCTTTTGGGGGGCACCCAAAGAAGACCCCGACCATGCAATTAAAGCAGTTCATACCGCACTGCAGTTAAAATTAGAATTAAACCGCATGGAAAAAAATCATAAAATGAAAAATTTACCGAAAATATCTGTGGGTATCGGGATTAATTCAGGGGTTGTAAGTGTGGGTAATTTCGGCAGTAAAGAGCGGTTTGATTACACGGTTATGGGTGATAACGTAAATCTTGCATCCAGGCTTGAGGGTGCAAACAAAAACTATGGAACAACCATATTGATATCAGAGTCCACAAAAAATATTATAAAAAAAAGCTTTTTTTGCAGGTATATTGATAAAGTCCGGGTAAAAGGACGTCAAGAAGCGGTTGATCTGTATGAACCCCTGTCAGAGGGATCACCACCAGATGACATACTTAATCAGGTTAAGATATTTGAAAAGGGAATCAAAGCCTATCAACATCAGAATTTCCAGGAAGCTTATCAAATTATAGGCACACTCCATAGAAATGATCCGAGCCGACTTTATCAGTCCTATCTGGATAGAATCAAAGGATTTATAAAATCACCACCTTCTGCCCAATGGGATGGAGTTGAAAGACGGAGCCGGTTGCCCGTTAACAAGCTTTTGACAAAATAGCAGCCTTAGATTAGATTGAATTGAGCATTAATGTAATGGGTCTGTCTTCTTCGGCCGTTCCTGTAAACCGTACCGGGCCAGGACGTCTGTACCGATCCTGGTTTGATTCTGCAGCCAGCCATTCATCCCTTAGTGCTTTAAAGACCCTGAAAGTATTTGAATTTAAATCTACCAGGCTTTTTTCAATCACAAGTTCAAGCTTTCCTTTTCTTTCCTCAAGATGCATCAATTTTGCAATGGGAATACCAATGGGTTCCCACTTATCAAATTTTTTCTCAAGATTCTTGATAGCAGCCATTTGTCCTGTTGCACCATTT
>JAGLNZ010000047.1 GCA_023139225.1 Desulfobacula sp.
TTACAACAATTTCCCTGTGGCCGGGTTTTAAGCTGGCGCTTTTATATTGAAGATAAGATTATCCAGTTTTTCGGCAGTGCCGGATCATCTTTAAAAGAGCTTAAAAAAATTGGGGACAAACCAATTGATATCCTGATGCTCCCGCTGCAGGGGCATTCAAATATTTGCGGGATCGGCCTGAACTATATTAAGTATCTCAAACCAAAAATCGTCCTTCCCCATCACCAGGACGATTTTTTTCCTCCCATATCACAATCCGTCGATATCAAACCATTTATAGATAAGATAAAAAGAGACTATAAAGATACCATTGTTATTATCCCAAGAATGAATGAGACTTTAACCCTGTAAATATTTGAAGGCTAATCAAAGATGCTTTTAAAAAGATTCCTAACGCCCTCTCTTACTTCATCCACTGTTGCATCCTTGGTTTCCTGTTTTGCAGCCTGACCAACATCTTTTGCATCCTGCTCAAGAACTTCACCTGCCTGACTTTGTTGCTCCTGTTGATCCTGCTGTTCATAGGCCTGCTGCTGATCCTGGTATTGCTGTTGCTGGTCCTGGTCCTGCTGCTCATTATAGTTCGGCTGTTGTGGAAAATTGGGTGTCTGGCCCATTTCAACATACTGCGCACCCGGCGGTACCCGGTAGTATGAAACATTAAGGGACATCTTTTTTAAGGAATGAAGCTTCATTTCGTCACCATATCTCAACATACCGCCATATCCGGCTTCCTTGGCCTCTTTCGTTGCTTTTTCAAGGCTCTTTGCCATCTCTTCGCCCATACTTTCACCCATTTTAGCAGCTATGGCTGACCACCCTTCATTGACCTTTTTAAGGTCGGAATGAGAGCTCAACACTACTTCATCCCGCCGAACAATATTGCCGCCTTCCATTACTTCAATATTATAAACCACCCCTGTATATCCGGCGATTTTCTCTTTTTGGCCTGTTTTTTCATAGGTTGCTGAATACTCTTCTTGTGTCTTTGTCTCTGCGCCACCGAAAAGGCTTGTAAAGCCGCCGGAAGTAGCAGCCTTCATCTGCCCCATATCCATCACCATCCACTGGCCGCTGTCATCTTGTGAAACAGAATATACCTTGTCACCGTCAAGCAGCAGATAGCTGGTTCCAGATGTATCCATCCTGACATGTTTGCTGTCCCTTGTAACAATTGTTACCATACTGCCATCCTGGTATTTATAGGTGGCGACAATATCTGTAGCGGCTATTGCGGTTGAAGCAAAAAACAACAGACATACGATGAGCATATTACGCATAACTAACCTCCATTTATATTTTCCTTAACTCGTATTCAAATTCACTAAAAATGTCAAGGAACACATGAACTGACAAATGATAGACAGGCCCTTAAATTTAAATGCCTGTAGTATTATGACCCTTAAGAAAGTTTAAATTTTTCAAGCGCCGTATGCATTTGCGAAGACATCTGTGACAGGTTTTCATAACCTTGGGCCGTGTCTTTTGCAATGGCGGAATTTTGAGAGACGGCATCCGTCATTTCAGCAAGCCCGATATTGATGGCCTCAATATTACTATTCTGCTCTATTGATGCATTCGAAACCTCTTCAACCAATTGGTTTACCTTTTCAACAATGGAACGAATTTTTTCAAGCACACCAGCGGTCTGATTTGCATTTTCAACACCTTTATCCACACCTGCCAGGGATTTCTTAATCAGTTTTCCAGTCTTTTTGGCTGCCAGTGCGCTGCGATCGGCAAGACTTCTGACTTCCTGGGCAACCACAGCAAATCCCTTTCCGGCTGATCCGGCTCTGACCGCCTCAATGGATGCATTTAATGCCAGAAGTTTGGTTTGGGATGAAATATCATTGATAATACCGATAGCATCCGCAACCTCTATACTGGTGGATTTAATTTCCTGCGTTACCCGAATCATTAACTCCATCTGGCTGTTTCCATTTTTAAGCTCTTCAATGGCCTTGCCGGAGATATTTTGCACTTCAAATGAGGTCTGCTCATTTGCTTTAGCACGACTTCCTATGTGATTCATAGATTGAGAAATTTCTTCAATGCTGGCAGCCTGGGTATTTGCATTATCAGAAAGAATGCTTGCAGAGCCGGATAATTCTTCTGTACCGGCATTAACTTTTTTACTGACATCAATAATTTCTTTTACCGTCTGTCCCAGAAGATCGATGGAATCATTGATGCTGTTCTTCAATTTTAAAAGATCTCCTTGCTGGTCACTGGTGACATGGCTGGAAAAGTCACCGCTTGCAACAGCCCCCATGATCTGGTTGACCTCTTTAATAGCAGATTCCACCTCTTCCATCAGGCTATCAAATGCAAGGGATGTCCGGCCGACCTCATCGGTTTTTGTTTCATTGACCCGGATAGAATAATCTGAATTTTGTTCGACTTCAGACACGGTTTTTTGGAGTTTCGTCAATGGCTTTGTTATGGAATTGATAATAATAAATGCTGCAACGGCGCCTGTGATAAGGCCGATGACAACGATTAAACCAATATACAACTGTGCTGATGTTACCCCCTTTTTTGTCGCTTTTTGAACGGTTTCATTGATCCGCCCACTGTTTTTCAGCACCATCCCCAAGGCGTTGCTCACACTATTAGTCGCCTCATTCAGGTTTTGTTTCAACCCTTTGATTGTTTGAATTGCTTCAAGATATTGCTGGTGAAAAGCAAATAAACCATTTTCATCAAGCACACTGTTTTTTAATATCTCAAATCCTTTGGTTAATGATGCATGGGACTCTTTATGTTCAGGTGCTGTTAGTTTTCGTTTTAATCGTTTCAGCCTTGAAGTAATTTTTTTGGCAAGGGTTTCAAAATTATCTCTGTGGACCGACAGGTTTTCAATCTCATGTTCGGCAATATAAATTTTCAATAAATCCTGAAGCTGGATTAAAAATACCTGTAATGTTCCAGCCCGGTAAAGAACCGGCAAGTCCTTGGCAAACATATCCAATAGCAGATCAGACACTTGTTTGGCAGTCGCTTCATCAGTCATGGAAAGGGTTCTGCCCTTGTCCTCTTTTTCACCGATAGCAATCTGGGCTGCCTCAACAAAACTGTTCAGATTTTTATCAAATTTTTGGCGCTGAGTGTTAAAATTTTCCAGACTGATTTTTGATGTCTGTTCCTGATCCAGCCTAACAAGATACCCTTTTATCGCTTTTTTGGATAAATCAATAAAATTTCGATGGGTATCTTTGACCTTTTTAATATCCAGTTTGATATTACCCTTTTCCAAAAGCAAGGAAAGGTGTTCAAAATTTTTGGAAAAAGATTTCTCTGATTCCATTAAAACCGATTCCTGGATTTTGATTTCTTCTTTGTCGGTCAAAGAAAGAATATTAAGAACAATGATATTGGATTTTAGCATATCATTTGCAAGAGAACTGGATACTTTACTAAGTGGAGAGGAGATATCAGAAAGTGTGCTGATATTATTTTTGATCTGAGAGATGAAAAATAATCCTGAGCTGCCTGCACCTGCAATCATGATGACCAGTAGAACAAACGCATAAATAAGCTTCATTTTTATGGTCAACTTGCCAAAGAAGTTAGAAACTATACCATGGTTAGGTTTCATTGTTTTGTTCTCCTTTGAAAAAATTTAAAGATTACAGCATATTGATATTCAATTGTATTTTTGAATCAATTGGAACATGTGTCAGCTTTGTATGTGAACGAGCGCTCAATCATGCAATCTTGCTATCGATATTATTCAAAATTGTCAAGAAAATATTTAAATTTTTTAATGCTTGTCTTAAATTCACGACATTCCGGTTTTCATGATTTTTCGTTGCATAACAACGATATTTCATGTATTTTTCTCCAATGAAGCTTGATTCAACATACCAACCGGAATATCAGTCTTTAAAGGAACTTTTAATTGAAATGGCCCTGGAAAGATCAGTTGATGTTCTTTTAAATCTCATTGTTGACCGGATGGTACAGCGCCCCCATGTTGCCCTGGTCAGAATCTGGCTGAAAAAAAAAGCAGATATATGCAGCAAATGCAGCATGCTCAAAAAATGCAGGGACAAAAAAGAGTGCCTCCACTTGATTGCAAGCCGGGGAGAATCCATATCAAGCCCTTCCCACAACTTTTCTGATCTTACCGGACATGGGCAGCGTATTCCCATCGGTATTACCGGTATTGGAAAAGTGGCTCAAAAAAAAAGATCCCTTATGCCCGAAGAAATTGAAGCAGATAAAGACTGGCAAAATCGGGATACCTGGGCAAAAGGTGAAAATATCCTTGGATTCGGTGCCCAGCCCCTGCGGTTTAAAGATGATGTTTTCGGTGTTATTGCCATCTATTCAAGAATCAAAGCCAGCCGCGTAGAAGAAGGGCGATTCTGGCTGAAAATGATTGCCAACCATACGGCTGCCGCCATTGCCAATGCCAATGCCTTCAGAGAAATAGATCATTTAAAATCCCAGCTGGAACTTGAAAACGAGTATCTGAAAGAAGAGATCAACCAAGCCCGTTCTTTTGGCAGTATTATCGGAAAAAGTCCGTCATTAATGAATATCTTAAACCAGATAGAACTTGTTGCTCCAACAGATGCCAGCGTATTTATAATAGGCGAATCCGGCACGGGAAAAGAGCTTGTGGCAAGGGAAATCCATAAAAGAAGCCTTCGGAAAGACCGGCCTATGATTAAAGTCAACTGTGCCTCTATTCCGGGCGAGCTTTATGAAAGTGAATTCTTTGGCCACATCAAGGGGGCTTTTACAGGCGCAATAAAAGACCGGGGCGGAAGATTTCAGGCTGCTGACGGAGGAACCCTTTTTCTTGATGAAATCGGTGAACTGCCGCTTGCCTTACAGGGCAAACTTCTAAGAGTGTTACAGGAAGGAACCTATGAACGAATTGGCGAGGATATCACAAGACATGTAAATGTCAGGATCATTGCAGCCACAAACAAAAATATCAAAGAAGAGATCAAAGAAGGGCGGTTCAGGCAGGATCTTTATTACAGGATCAATGTCTTTCCCATAGAGATTGCACCGCTGCGAAACAGAGAAGAGGATATCGGGGCGTTGACCTGCCATTTCCTTGAAAAAATATCATCGGACATGAACCGGAAAAAACCTGAAATATCCAATGCCGGGATGAAACAGCTCATTTCATATGACTGGCCCGGAAATGTCAGGGAACTTAGAAACGTCATCGAGCGTTCCATTATCACATCCGAGAACACGGGCCTTAAATTCATTTTCCCGGATCAGGAACAGCATCCGTCATATCCTGTGCTCACAGACCCTTACCACAAAAATGACGCTCTGACAGATGATGAGTTAAATCTGTTTATCAAAAAAAATATTTTAACAGCGCTAAAAACATGCAACGGAAAAATATATGGAAAAGATGGCGCTGCCGGCCTTCTTGGCTGTGCACCGACCACCCTTTGTTCCAGGATTAAAAAATTCAATATAAATATTCAGGAGATAAAAAAATAAAAATGACCCAATACCCGTTTAAGCCCACACCTGAAACTGAAATAATTGCCAGGATTAAGACAGTACAAAAGCAAATGGCAGCCTTTCAAGTAGAAGCCCTGTTTTTAACCCATAAACCCGATATCTATTATTTTTCAGGCACAGCCCAGGATTGTTATCTTTATATTGAAAAAGACCATGATCCTGTTTTATTTGTAAAGCGATATCTGCCCCGGGCTCAACAAGAGACCGCCCTTAAAAATATTGAACCCATTGAATCCATAAAGGATATTCCAAAATTAGTTGAATCCCGCTTTAAAAAACATCCCGACACCTGCGGCCTTGCATTTGACGTGGTGCCGGTAAAAGACTTTCAATTTTTTCAACATCTTTT
>JAGLNZ010000470.1 GCA_023139225.1 Desulfobacula sp.
GGATTAAAGACCAGCCTTGTGGAAAGGATAAATCCAAAGGTCAAAAAAACAGGGAACAATATCAGGCCTGCAAAAAAAAACAGGGGATACCGGTTCTCAATTTTCTTTTGAATCACACTGACAACAGAACCGCTGGCACCAAATCCCAGAAGAGCCATTGTGATAATCAATGGTGAAAAATTGTGCCATTGTGCCCAGGCAAAAATCCGTGTAAAAATTATTTCATAACTAAGAATCGAAAAAGATGTAAAAAACACACTGAAATTAACCATTCCCCGGCCTGGTGCTCTCACCTTATTCCTCTTTGCTTGACAGGTTTCTGGTAAGGGGGACAAATCGTACCGAGGTAATGACTTGGGTTGTAATGTTACCTGTTTTTCCTTTCTTCACCAGAACCAGGTGCTGAACTTTAAAAGGCGGTCCAACCGGAATACACATGACCCCGCCTTTGCTTAACTGCTCTATTAAAGGGGGAGGGATAAAATCAGACGCACAGGTGACAATGACGGCATCAAAGGGAGCATGTGCTTTCCATCCAAAATAGCCGTCTGCATTCAACGTGTGGATATTTTGATAGCCCAGGCGTTTTAAGACCTTATTGGAACGGTCATGGAGCGGCTTTACGATTTCAATTGTGTACACTTCCTTGACGATCCGGGCCAGAACCGCTGCCTGGTATCCTGAACCTGTTCCGATTTCTAAAACCCTGGAGCCTTTATCCACATTGAGCAATTGCGTCATGAGGGCAACAATATATGGCTGTGAAATGGTCTGGCCGCAGCCAATGGGCAGTGGCCTGTCTTCATAGGCCTTTTTCCTGTAAGCATCTGAAACAAATTCATGGCGGAACACGGTTCCCATTGCATTTAATACCGCCTGGTCTTTGATACCCCGATGCCTGATTTGAACTAAAACCATATTCTTACGGGCAGCAGCATAATCGTCGGATTTCCCGATGGCTTCTGAACCGGCTGAAACACCTAATACCATCAGGAGTAAAAAAATAATTGAAAATTTACAAATAACTATTAAAGTTTTCATTTGAAGGCCTCGCAAAACTTTAAGAGGTATGGATATGATATTACTATTTACTAAATCTGATGAAAAAGCAATCGCATATAATTTTAAACCCAAAGGCATGGGTACAAATTTATATTGCAGGTTATGCGAAAATGACAGCTTGACAGTTTTGCCTGCAAACTGGTAATTTATTCATTAGATGAAGATATTCCATCGTATACAATTTCATATTCTAAATGATTATAATTGTTCAGCTTAAAAACTTTTTTAAATTTTATCAAAATCTTCATGGAAAAATTGCGTTAAACCCTGAATAGATAAAAAAAAACCGTTTCAAAAATCATGGGAGGCGAAAATGAACGACTCCACTATACCCAAAAGCACCATCATGATTGTTGATGACGAACCAGAACACATTGAATCCCTGAAAGAAATACTAAATCAATTCGGCTTTGATCTCCAGGTGGCACTCAATGGTTACCGGGTATTTGAGCTTTTAGAAGAAACACTTCCGGATATCATTCTTCTGGATGTATTAATGCCTGAAATGGATGGATTTGAAGTATGCCGCCGACTCAAAGAGGACAAAAAAACCAGAGATATCCCCGTCATATTTATGGTCTCCCTTACAGAGACAGTCAATAAAGTCACAGGCCTTGAGCTGGGGGCTGCCGACTATATCATCAAACCGTTTCAAAAAGAAGAAGTGCTGACCCGTGTGAAAACACATTTTATTATGCAACAACTCCACCTGCAACTGGATCAGGCAAGACAGAGCATAGATGATGAAGTTACCCAGAGAACCCGGGAACTTGCTAAGTCAAATGAGCAATTAAAAAAAGAACTTGCCGAGCACAAACGTATGGAAAAAATACTCAAGCAGGCCCAGAAAATGGAAGCTATCAGCACATTGTCCAGCGGAATTGCCCATGATTTTAATAATATTCTTTCAATTATCATTGGTTATGGCGAGATGGCCGCCATGGAAAATCCGCCAAAGGATTCAAAAATCGGCGAGTGCCTTGAAAAAATCAATACCGCTGCTTTCCGGGCCAAAGAACTGGTCCAGCAGCTTTTGACCTTTTGCCGGCAGACAGAACAGAAGAAAACACATATCAAAATTTCCCCCATTCTCAAGTATGTCTTGAATTCTTTTAAGGCCGGCTTTCCTTTTGCCATTGAAATCAAAAAAGAGATCCAGGAAGAAACCGGTATGGTTCTGGCAGATCCGGCCCAGATTCATCAATTGATATTAAATCTTTGCCAGAATGCCGGCCAGGCAATGATGGAGAACGGTGGAACGCTGAGAATCAGTCTGAAACAGGTGTTTTTAGATTCAGAAAAAGTCA
Source organism: Desulfobacula sp. (assembly GCA_023139225.1). Taxonomy (GTDB): domain Bacteria; phylum Desulfobacterota; class Desulfobacteria; order Desulfobacterales; family Desulfobacteraceae; genus Desulfobacula. Next base: position 2,370 of record JAGLNZ010000470.1, read on the forward strand.
CTGAACATCCCAATCTGGTTTCCGGCCATTATATCAGTATATTGATACAGGATATGGGTCCCGGCATGGATCAGGAAATCGTCGAGCGGATTTTTGATCCGTATTTTACAACAAAGGCTACAGGTACAGGGCTTGGGCTTTCAATTGTTCACAGGATTATAGAAACCCTGAAAGGAACAATCCGTGTAGAAAGCACAAAAGGGAAAGGTACTTGTTTTATTATAAAATTACCTGCTTCCTAAAAAAAAAATAAGGATAAGAAATAAAGATGAAAAAAATACTTGTAGTTGATGATGATTCTGTTCATGGAATGATGCTCAAAACCTTGATAGAGGACTGGGGATATGAAATTCATCTGGCAGATGACGGAACAACCGGTGTAGATATGGTCAAAGATCAATCTTTTGATTTAGTTCTGTTGGATATGAAGATGAAGAAGATGTCCGGAATGGAAGCTTTGCAACACATAAAAAATTATAATCCTTCTTTACCCGTGGTCATCATGACCGCTTATTCATCAGTTCAGACTGCTGTAAAAGCATTGAAAACAGGAGCCTATGACTATCTGACCAAGCCCCTTGATTTTGACAAGCTGAAACTTACCATAGAGCGCATATTTGAAAACATCTTTTTAAAAAAGGAAAACAAAACTTTAAAAACCCGGCTCAAAGAGAAAAATATTGTCCACGACATTATTGGAAAAAGTCCTGCAATACTCTCTTTATTGGACACTATCCAGATGGTGGCTCCCACCGATGCCAATGTACTGGTAGTCGGAGAATCCGGTACAGGCAAAGAACTTGTCTC
>JAGLNZ010000471.1 GCA_023139225.1 Desulfobacula sp.
ATTAAATATCAGCGAAAAATCAATCCGGGATTATCTTGATATTGCACAAGGCAGCTATATTTGGCGTAACATTTCCAGCTATGCCAGGGACAGCCAGCGATCTTTAACTAAAATGCCAAGGGGAAATTTTCAGGATAGCGGTTTATCTCACTTTCTCCAGAGAGTGACCAATCGGGAACAATTAATGAATTATTCCAATGTGGGCTCAAGTTTTGAAGCTTTTATAATTGAAGAAATTATCAGGGGAATTGAAGCTACCCATTGTACAAACTGGAACTATTCTTATTACAGAACAAGAAACGGAGCTGAAATTGATTTGATTCTACAAGGCCCGTTTGGAATTCTGCCCATTGAGATTAAATTTGGAACCAGAGTTAAAATGCAGCAGATTCAGACCTTGAAAAAATTTGTTAAAGACAATGAACTGCCTCTTGGTATAGTATTAAATAATGGTGAGCAAGTCCAAATGATTGCAGACAAGATTATTCAACTCCCTGCTGTTTATATATAGACACATCATCTTAGCTGTGAACCCCAAAGTAAAAATGAAAAAAAAGAACCGGCATTACTCAAAGACTTAAGCTCCCGGGAGGCAGAAGTGGCCAAATGGCTGATCAATGGGTTGTCAAACAGGGAGATCGGTGAAAAAATGTTCATCTCCACCCGTACGGTCAAAGCCCACCTCACCTCCATCTTCAAAAAAACCGGCTGTCGTGACCGGCTGGAACTGGCCACCCGGATGAAGTAAAAAGCATCGCTTAAACTATTTTGGGATTATTCAGTTGACACCAGTAAAATTCGTTTGTATAGTACGAATATGATTGATCGAAACTTGCATAAAAAGCTTAATACTTTGTTGGATTTTTTTCCGGCTGTTATTATTCTTGGCGTACGTCAGTGCGGAAAAACCACCCTTGCAAAAATGATCAGGCCTGAATGGGCATATTTTGATCTTGAGCGCTTTCAGGACTTTGAATTTATCTCGCGGGATTTTGAATTTTTCATTAAGGAAAATCCCCATTCAATTATTATTGATGAAGCCCAGCAATATCCGGAACTGTTTTCACATCTGCGCGGTGTTATTGACAGGGACAGAAAAGTTAAAAACCGTTTTATTCTTACAGGTTCCAGTTCTCTTGATCTGATAAAAAATGTATCCCAGAGCCTGGCAGGCAGGGTCGGTGTTATTGAGTTAAACACCCTTAAAGCCAATGAGATAAATTCTCATCCCTTGCCTGATTTTTACAAAATTTTTGAAAAGCCTCTTGGATCAAATTCCATTGAAGAAATAAAAAAGCTTAAGCCAACATTAAGCCACAATCAAGTCATGGATGCTTTTTTGATGGGTGGATATCCTGAGCCAATATTGGAAAATGATCAGTTCTTTTATGCTGCCTGGATGGAGAATTATTTCCAGACTTATGTTCAAAGAGATATCAGATCACTTTTTCCCAGGCTTGATTTAATTAAATATCAACGCTTTATTTCAATGCTTTCTGCACTGAGCGGCACCATAATAAATCGTTCCCAGACAGGAAGATCATTAAATATCAGCGAAAAATCAAT
>JAGLNZ010000472.1 GCA_023139225.1 Desulfobacula sp.
GATAATTCGGAATTAAAAATGAAATATTTTCCATTAAAAATTGTAATATTCTGTTTGTTGTTTACGCCAATTTTATATATCAATCTGGATCATGGTTCCCAAACACCCAATTTGCTTTTATTTGCATATTTCAGTGTTGCCATTTTAATCTGTTTAATTTTTTATAAATTTGGAAGTTCAAGAGCAAGGCATGATAAAAAAATAAAAAAGACATTGATCGAAGATTTACAAAAAGAGAAGCAGAAGCGTAAACAGATTTTGGAAAGTTTGAAAAAAGAGCGCAAAGAGTTGTTTGAAAATATTAAATCTTTGAACACCAAATATCAAAAAGACAAAAAAAAATTAAAAATAAATGAAGAAGAAATGTTTGATGAAATCATTTCCCTTGAAGAGCAGCTCAATTCATTTATTGAATTGAAACATAGAAAAGAAGAAGAAATCAAAGGACTCAAGTCAAAAATCAGAAAATATGAAAGAAGGAAAAGCTCTAAAGGCAAAAGAAATGCGTTTGGTTTTATTTTTAAACGATTCAGTGTTTTATATAAGGATATTAAAATGAGCAGAAAAGCAGTTTCAGGATTATTAAATTTAAATGAAGAACAACAAATAAAGGCAGAAGAGTGTATTCTTTTATTAAATCAGAATCCAGGTAGGGTAACCATAAAAAGGAAGGTTTTTTCCGGCAAAAAGTCTAAAACAGCTTGTTTTGAAGTATTGTTTGCATATAATGGACGTCTTTACTTTAAGCAAAATGAGAAGAATAAAATAGAAGTGCTGGTTATAGGGACAAAAAATACCCAAATTAAAGATATGGAATTTCTTCATAGTTTATAGTTAACTTATATGTATACCTCATTTTACAAGCTAAAAACAAAACCGTTTCAAATTAGTTCTGACCCCGATTTTATGTGGCTTGGAGAAAAACATCAGGAAGCATTAGCTACACTTAAATACGGGGTGCTGGATAACAAAGGCTTTCTTTTGTTGACCGGTGATGTCGGTACAGGAAAAACAACGCTGATAAATTCATTAATTCAAAGCCTGAGCGATGATATCATTTGTACGTCTGTTCCGGACCCAAGTCTTTCAAGGCTTGATTTTTTTAATTACATTGCCTTCTCTTTTGGAATTGACCAGGAATTTTCAACAAAAGGTGCATTCCTAGCACGATTTCGAAAATTTTTACTTGATGCCTATGAAAAAGATAAGAAAGTTTTGCTCATCATTGACGAAGCTCAGTTATTAACTCAGGCACTTCTTGAAGAAATCAGGCTGCTGTCGAATATTGAAAAGACAAATACTAAATTAATCAATATTTTTTTTGTCGGGCAAAATGAATTTAATGAAATTTTAAATCAGGACCAAAATAGAGCTGTCCGGCAAAGATTGACATTAAATTATAATATTGATCCATTAACTCCTGACGAGACTGATGAATATATAAAATACAGGTTAAAAGTGGCTGGTTCAACTCAATTGATTTTTGACCCTTCCGCTGTTCAGGAAATATTTATGTATTCCGGGGGATTTCCCAGAAGGATAAATGTTATTTGTGATCATGCTTTATTGTCGGGTTATGTTAAAGACAGTGAAATAATTGATACAGGCATTGTACAGGAATGTGCTAATGAACTTAAAATACCCGCATATGTCAGAAACCGTGATATAAATGGATTTTCAAACCATTCTCAAAAACAGATTCCCAATATTCAATCTCAATCTATTGTCCTGAGGCCCAGGCCTTTGGAAAAGAAAAAAAATGGGATCGGCAATATTCTAATTTCGATAGTCGGGATTTTTCTGTTTGCAATTATTTTCTGGTGGATGTTATTCCCTGTAAATTTTCAACAATTTATATCAAATAGCAATAAGTATATTAACTTATTAATGAATAATAGTTCCGATCTGCTTCCGGAATCTAAAGATTTACCCCCGTCAACAGACAGCTCTAAGTATAAGGAAAATAAGGATGATCAATCGGTAAATTCAGTTGAACAGGCACAAGATCATACTAAGGTAAATGTTACACAAGAAATTATTCGTTCTAAAAATAAGAACCAGGATATAAAAAATATTCAGGAGAACACAGGGTTGCCCGGCAATACTTTGGAATCATTAAAAAAAAATAAAAAAAAACAAATCCCCGAACCAATAGTTCAAGATGAATTTGAAAAAATTGATGAAAGTAAAGCATTGCCAGAAAGTGTAATTCAATCGCCGGACACATCAATTGTGACGACCGAAATTACCAAAGAAAAAATAGAGAATCAATCAGATCAATATGGTGAAATAAAAAAAAAAATTTTACCTCTACCGGTAAAAATAATAATTATCAGATTTAAATATAACAATAATGATTTTACCGAAGAAGGATTTCGTAAATTAAAAGATTTTGCCAATGTTCTTATAATGCATCCTGATACTAAGATTTTGATTGCCGGTCATACTGACTCAGATGGTTATCAAAAATACAATGTAAAGTTGTCAGAGTTCAGGGCAAATATTGTAAAAAGTTTTTTGCTGGGAAAGGGTGCGAAATCAAATCAAATTGAAATCAAAGGTTTTGGAAGCATTGATCCCATTGAAAGCAACGATACCGCCTGGGGTAGAACGATGAACAGGCGTGTTGAAATTGAAATCGTTAAATAAATTTACTCCCGGATACAGCCTGTTTTAATAATTTAAGAGAAATTAAGGGTTACAGATCTTGCAAGGCTTATAGCCCTCTTGGACAGCTTGTTCCTTGTTGTTGAAAACAATTGTGCACAGTTTGCTTTTTGCAAACTTACAATCTGGACTGTGAAAAACAAGGGAGCCTGTATTGCCTACAAAATTAGGAGTGTCATCATTTGGCTTGTCTTCAATTTCTTTTTTAAAGGATTCAACTTCTATGGATTCCTTTTCTATCGTCGCTGTCTTTGCGATATCAACAGACTCCTCTTCGCGCTTAAGGTAAATTGTCAGGCAGCCGCCTGCAATAAGTACTAAAGGTATTGTGGCTTCCAAAAGTTCCAGTAAGGACTGAGGAAATGCTGAAAAGCAGATTAACCCCAAGACAATTGCTATTGCCCCGCCAATAGTTTTTTTCATCAATGAACTCCTTTAATTTGAAATTTTGGTTTAAATGACCTTAGGAACTAACCCTTTCCCATGGGTGATGTATCAATTTGGTCCAAATTTTTCAATCAGTTCAATTAGGTGCAAAAAATTTGCCAAGATTCCGGCAGGAAAAGTTAAAGTGTGCGCTTCAATTTTTTTATTATAGAGTGTGATTATCCAAGGCATATCGAAATACCAGCATTTAAATTTCATTAATTACACACCATTAATGGTATTTTTTTTGATAACCCATGTCAATGGCTTTTATCAACTTGATTCAAACTTTGTTGCGATCACACTGGGATTTATTAATAATTATCTTGACATATCCATAACCTGAGTATAATTTTTTAAGACTTAAACTTAAGGCAAGGAAACAATAGCATGCTATCTGTAGACAATTTTTTTACATTTTTTTGGTATTTTTTTAAAATACTTCACAGTCTGTGGTGAGATTATTGTTTCAGCATATTAAAAAAGCAATCAAAGCCGCAGCAGATAAAACACCTGATGCGGCTTTTTTTTATTAATTATTAATAAAACGGTATGGCTGTGATGAATGAAAAACAATCTGAGCATGATTTAAAAGGACTTAGGGATCAAATCGACAATATTGATTCAAGAATTTTAAATTTGATTAACCAGCGGCTGGAAATTGGTAAAAAAGTTGGGAAAATCAAAAAGCAAACCAACTGCCTTATACTTGATCGATCACGGGAACAAAAAGTGATTAAAAAACTGTCGAAAATCAATCAAGGGCCTGCAGATAAAGAATTATTAAAGTATATTTTCAATGTCATCATTACGGCTACCCGGGAAATTCAAAAGCCGAAAACCATATCTTTTTTAGGCCCTGAGGCAAGCTATACCCATATCGCAGCCTTATCCTATTTCAAGCATTCAGGTAAATTTGTCCAACAGCCTAATTTATACGAAATTTTCAGAGAAGTTGAAAAAAAAGAAAGCCATTTCGGGGTGGTTCCGGTTGAAAATTCAATAGAAGGTGCAGTGAATCATACGCTTGATTTGTTTGCCGATTTTGATCTGAACATTTGTGCGGAGCATTATGAACCTGTTTCCCATGATTTATTGTCTATAACAGGTGAACCCCAAGATGTTAAAAAGATCTATTCTCACCCCCAGGCGCTGGCTCAATGCAAGACCTGGATTAAAAAGAAATTTGCCCATGTTGACATCGTTGAAACCAGCAGCACATCCAAAGCAGCACTTTTTGCGTCTGAAAACAAAAACATCGCTGCTATTGCAAGCAGGCAGGCAGCCCATATTTATGAATTACAGACTGTGGAATCAAAAATTGAAGATTATTCGGAAAATATAACAAGATTTCTTGTCATTGGTAAAAATATGCCTGAACAAACGGGTAATGATAAGACATCAATCATGTTTGCAACCTCCCATGTACCTGGTGCCTTATTTAAAGCGCTTGAACCTGTGGACAAGGCCGGGCTCAATATGTTGAAGCTTGAATCCAGGCCTACAAGGCATCAAAACTGGAGTTATTATTTCTTTCTTGATATTGAAGGCCATAAGCAGGACCAACTTGTTAGTGACACAATTGAAAAAATTAAAAAATATTCCCTGTCCTTGAAAATACTTGGTTCATACCCGGTTTTTGTCAAAGAGGAGCATGACATATGATTGATTCAAACACACAACTTTACTGTGTTTTGGGAAACCCGGTCAGGCATTCAAAAAGTCCTGTAATTCACAATGCGTGTTTTCGATCAAATCATATCAATGCGGTTTACCTTGCCTTTGAAATTGATGAGATTTCAAAAGGTATCACGGCATTGAAAACTTTAAATATCAAAGGGGCTTCTGTTACAATACCATTTAAAGAATCCATAATGGATTATCTTGACTGGATTGATGAAGATGCATTGAACATTGGTGCGGTAAACACTGTTGTGAACAAGGATGGAAAACTGCTTGGATATAACACTGACCATAAGGCAGCCATTCTGCCTTTAAAACCCTTTGGCATTAAAGATAAAAAAGTCTGCATAATTGGTGCTGGTGGGGCAGCCAGGGCGGTTGCCTATGGCATCCATAAGGAAAAGGGTGATATTGTCATTATCAATAGAAACAAAGAAAGGGGTAAAGTCCTTGCTTTAAAGCATAACGCAGATTTTATTCCAATGAATGAAATTGCTAAAATGCATGATATAAAGGCAGATATTATTATCAACACGACATCTATTGGCATGTATCCCAATATTAAAGATTGTGCCTTTCCTTCCGGTCTTTTGAATTCACGTATGATTATTATGGATATTGTTTATAATCCCTTAAAAACACAATTGTTGTCCTGCGCACAAAAAAAAGGGTGTACAATTGTTGATGGCCTGTCCATGTTTGTGTATCAGGGCGCTGCTCAATTTAATATCTGGACAGGCATATTACCCGATATCGGACTGATGCGGAAGGCTATAATGAATGGAGACAGGTAATTGAAACAGATTGTACCAAAAAAGATTCAAGACCAGGCGGTTATAATACCGGGTTCAAAAAGCATTTCCCATCGCATGATGATTTGTGCATCCCTTTGTGACGGAACATCAAATATTAGAAATCTTCTTAAAAGCGATGATATTTTGTTGACCATTGATGCACTTAAACATATGGGAGCAAAAATTGAAGGGATTGATACGAATCATTACAGGGTTTCAGGGTTTGGCGGGAACCCCCAAGCCTGCAATAAAAATATTTATCTTGGCAATTCAGGTACTTCCATACGTCTTCTTGCCGGGATAGCAGCCTTGGGAAATACTGAATATACCCTCACCGGTGATAAGCGTTTGTGTGAACGTCCAATGGTAGAGTTACTTGATGCATTAACCGAGTTGAAAATTTTTGCAACGTCTGAAAACCAAAAAGGCACACCGCCTGTTCATATCAAAGGAAACAACAGGGAAGGAGGGCAGGTTAAAATTGATTGTTCCAAAAGCAGCCAGTATTTATCATCTCTTCTAATGATGGGTGCTTTATTGAAAAACGGGCTGGATATCATTCTTGAGGGACCGCTTGTTTCATCTCCCTATATTGATTTAACCATTGATATCATGAACAAATTCAATGTTGAGGCATATAAAATTGATAATACCCATTACAAAGTTTCAGGGCAGCAATCATACATCCCAGGAAATTTTTTTGTTGAACCCGATCTTTCCAATGCCGGATATTTCTGGGCCATTGGTGCAATTACAGGAAACATGATATTTGTAAAAAATATCAGCAAAAATTCTTTACAGGGAGATTTAAAACAGATCAGAATTTTAGAACAGATGGGTTGCACTCTGAAAATTGAAGATCACAGGATCGGTGTTTGCGGTTCCACTCTTAAAGCAGTTGACGTGGATATGTCTGATACGCCCGATGCTGTCCCTGCCATAGCTGTCGTTGCAGGCTTTGCTCAAGGAAAAACCAGAATATGCAATATTAAACATTTACGCGAAAAAGAGTGTGACAGGATTGATGCACTCTCTTCACAACTTATGAAAATGGGTATAAAAGTGAAGCAGGGAGATGATTATATTGAAATCACAGGCGGAAGCCCAAAAGGTGCAAGAATAGAAACATTTAATGATCATAGAATTGCCATGGCATTTTCCATTGCCGGCCTTAAAATTTCTGGTATGGAAATTGAGAATGAGGCGTGTGTTGAAAAATCTTTTCCCAACTATTGGGATATTTTTGAAAATTTATAGATATGAAAATATTTCTCATCGGATACAGGTGTACCGGAAAAACTACCATAGGCAAAATCCTTGCTCATCGCCTTGGTTTTGATTTTTTTGATACTGATCAGCTTGTTGAACAAAATGCCGGATCAAATATTTTGCAAATTGTTGAAAAATATGGATGGGATAAGTTTCGACTATTAGAAAAACAAATACTTTTCAATATAAAAAGTTGCGAAAATGCCGTCATTGCCACAGGAGGCGGGATTCTTACGGATCATGAAAACCAGGGCTTAATTAAAAAATCAGGACTTTGTATCTGGTTGTTTGCAGATATAAAAACAATTTTATTCAGACTAAATAATGATAATAAAACCAAAAAATCCAGACCGTCGCTTACAAATAAAGATCTTTTAAAAGAAACACATGAACTGGTACGCCAAAGAAATCCTATATATGAAAAAACCGCACAGATAAGGATTGATACAAGTTTCCATACACCTGAAGAAATTGTTAATATTATTGACGGGAGATTAAAAGATGTCAGGCAGCAGTTTCGGTAAAGCATTTAATATCACCACCTTTGGAGAATCACACGGTAAAGGTATCGGTGTAGTGATTCAAGGTTGTCCTCCGGGTCTTGCAATTGATGAGGATATTTTACAAAAAGCCCTTGATAAAAGAAAGCCCGGCTCCGGTGTCTCCGGTACAACACGAAAAGAACCGGATCATCCCATTATTTTATCGGGTACATTTAAAGGCCAGACCACGGGAACTCCTATTATGATTTTGATTGAAAACAAAGATGCAAAATCAAAATCCTATGATCATATTGCCTCTCTTTTCAGACCGGGTCATGGTGATTACACCTATCAGGCCAAATATGGTATCAGGGATTACAGGGGAGGCGGAAGGGCTTCTGCAAGGGAGACGGCTGCAAGGGTAGCGGCAGGTGCAGTGGCCCAACTGGTGCTTGACCGGCACAATATTAAAATTTTAACCTATACACTTGAACTTGGCGGTATCAGGGCAACTCAGATTGATGATTTGTCTAAAAAAAATAAAAACACCTTGCAATGCCCTGATTTAGATGCAGCCCGAAACATGGAAAAAAAAATCAAAGAGATTAAAAAAGAAGGGGACTCTTTGGGAGGTGTCGTTGAAATTATTGTATCAAATGTACCTGCTGGTTTGGGAGAACCTGTTTTTGACAAGCTTGATGCAGATATTGCCAAAGCATTGATGAGTATCGGGGCTGTAAAAGCTGTCGAAATCGGTGCTGGAACGGGTGCTTCAAAAATGACAGGTTATGAAAATAATGACCGGATTCTACCCCATGGATTTCAAACAAATCATTCCGGGGGTATTCTGGCAGGGATTTCAAATGGGGATGATATCATTGCAAGGGTACATGTTAAACCAATACCATCGATCCTTAAAACACAATTAACAATCGATGAAAATGGTCATTCAGCTAAAATTTCAACTAAAGGCCGCCATGATATCTGTGCCATTCCAAGAATAAACAAGGTCTGTGAGGCCATGATGGCAATTGTACTCACAGACCATTTATTACGTCAGAAATCATTAGGCTGATATCTTTTTTTTGATAATATCGGATTCAAGTTTATCAGCAATTTCAATTGCGGAAGTTAAAGAATCATTGATCATAAATAATTGAATTTTTAAAG
>JAGLNZ010000473.1 GCA_023139225.1 Desulfobacula sp.
CCATAGTCCGTTTAGGGCTGGACGAGATCACAAGGATGGTAATGATCCTGACTCAAAAAAAAGTTTACGATACAAAAGATTCCTTCATTAAAAATTATCGGAATATATTATGGCAGCATGCCCTTGTCTGCGCCCTGACAAGCCAGTGGGTAGCAAGGGAGGCGGGCTTTGAAGAAGTTACCCAGGAAGTCTTTTTTGCCTCTTTGATGCATGATATCGGGAAACTGTTTTTAATCACTGTTATTGAAAAAATCAAACTATCCAAAGATGTCCCTTTTATTCCCTCAAAGTCCGTCATAAATGAAATCATAAAAGGGCAGCATGCCGCACAAGGATATAACCTGCTGAAAAAATGGAATATCCCTGATAAATACTGCCAGGTGGCAAAAGAACATCACGATGAAAAATTCGACACCACAAATACCCCCTTGATCATCTTAAGACTTGTGAATAAAACCTGCAATAAAATCGGAGTTTCCATTGAAAAAAACAGCGATACGGTAAACTCGGTCACTGCCGAAGCAAATTTCTTTGGATTTTCAGAGATTAAACTGGCAGAACTTGAATTACAGATTGAAGATTCTTTAAAGAGAGTCAGTTCGCATTATAATATTGGAGTACCGGCAAGATAGGTCCCGGCCCTCACAGCTTAGTTAAAATGAAACAACAGGTAGGTCCCAAGTTTATCATAATGATCATGGGATACAAACTCGACACCCAGATCCGCTTGATCGATTTTTCTGATAATGACCTCTTTTGATACCCTGGAGCCGCCTGCATCGTCCAGAATAAATTCCACCGCCACCTTATCTTGAAGATGCAAATCCAAAATCCCTTTGGTTCTGATCTTTAAACCCAATCTTGAAATATCCTTCACATTGACAGGATATCTTTTATTGCCAAGAATAATCTCCCCGTTTAAATTCACATCTTTTCTAACATGCTTGCGTCTTTCAAGAATTACTGAAAAAACATGCTTGCATGTGCATGTGTATTTCAGTTTAACCTCCTTATCCACATTGCGGTACTTAGAAACATCCATCTGCCTTGTTTGTCCGCATTCAGGACATGAGAAATTGGCATTCCCGCTTCTTGTTATAAAGACTTTTAGTGCCATATAAATTCCTTATGTGATACCTTTCAAATTTCCATTTTAATTTATCCCAGAAAAAACAAGTTTACAAGCTTATTGTCTGTTTTTCTTAATAATTTTTGAAATTTTTGAGAAATAATTGATCTTTAAGGAACTACTTGAGTTAGGATAGTAGAATACCTCAAAAAGGAGTAATGTTGAGGACTGACAAAATTTTCCTTAATTCCTTTCCGCTTGACAATGACCATGAAAAAAAATAACTTCGTGTCAATCGGGCAGGGGTATTTATTGACTGGAATATTGCAAATTGTGATAGTGCAGACAAAGAATTATATCCAAATTTTCTTGGGGCATGAATAAAAAAAAGAAAAATGGGAAAAATAATTTTAAAAAAAAATATGGCTCAGATTATTCCCCACAAGAATCCCATGGTCATGATTGATACTTACCAAAGAATCGATAATGATCATGCATCCTCTGAAAAGACTTTTCCAAAAAATGATTATGGCTGTGAAAATGGCTTTGTTATTGACAGCATCCTTATTGAGTGTGTTGCACAGACCGTTGCAGCTCATTACGGTTATCAATCATTAATGAAAAAAGAAAAAAGCCCTGATACCGGCATGCTCGTGAGTGTGGACAAATTTAATTTTTATCATCAGATATCGGAAAATTCAAAAATTGATATTTTTATTTCAAAAACCGACAGGATAGGTGCCTTTAAACTATTTAAAGGGCAGATCCGGATGAAAGATAAAATAGTGGCAGCAGGAAATATAAAAATTTTCAATCCCAAAAAAGAAATAGTTTAATTTATGACATATAGAATCACTACTATTTTCCTTGTTCTGATGGCTAGTATTTCATTTGCTGCTGCTTTCGCACCCCTGTTCGCAATAGAGCAGCCAAAACCTATTCCTGACGACCAGTTAAACCAGCTCTTGCAAAATGTTGAAAAAAATTTTTCTAAAATCAAAACATTAAGAACCCTGCTGACGCAAGAAAAAAATATTGCCATATTTTCAGAAACCGTAATTTCCAAAGGATTTTGTATCTTCAAGTCGCCTGATAAATTAAGACTTGAGTTTACAAAACCTTTCAAATCATCCTTGATTATAAATGATGATCAAATTTTTAAATACGAATTTTTTAATGGGAACTGGCAAAAGCTGGATACCGGGAACAAAGAAATGATGCTTTTAATCATGGAGAATATCACTTCCTGGCTACAGGGCAGGTTCAAAGATCCTGGCCTATATGAGATTCGCGCATTAAAAAATAAAAATATGACTTTTTTACTTTTCCCGAAAGCCCGCGAGTTTAAAAAATTTATCAACTCATTTGAGCTGGGTTTAAACCCTGAGATGAACGGACTGGAATATATTATTATTAATGAAACAAAAAATAATTATACAACAATACGATTTCACAACGATGAAGTTAATAAAGAGATCCCCGACATCATATTTAAAGGGACAAATGACAAGCCACACCCTGTTTCCCCATGGTAAATAATCAATTCTCCATATCCTGCAATAAAAAATTCATTATCCTTTTATGCTGTATCGTCTCAATCATCATGGATGCAGGATGCAGTCTTCATAAAACACAATATATCCAGATTACCCACCAAAAGTTAAAAAACGATATTAATAAAAGTATCACCAGCTTATATCCCGACAGATTCAAAGCACTTCACCGTGTTATTCTCACCCTTTCAGGAAAAAACTACGTCTTGGACGGATATCTTTTTATTGACAGGCCGAATCGGGAAATAAAACTAATAGCACAAAACGATCTTGGCGGAATTATTTTTGATATTCATTTCATTAAAAATATTAAAAAAACAATTAATATTAACGCAAATATGCTGAAAAAAAATTGGCTGGAAAAATCCGTGTTAAGGGATCTTGAAACACTTTATCTTAAGGAACCTTTTCCATCACCAACTCTATTTTCCGATGAACATGGAAATCTTATATTATCTGAAAAACAAGGTCAGATAACGCAAGAGTTGATTTACAAACAAATCAACAGGCCAATAAAATACCGGCTAAATAAAATCAGGTATCTGAAAAATAAAAAAAGTATTTATACTGTTAATTTGGAGTATGGCACAAACCCTGATAATCTTTATCCTGAACAAATTTTAATTAAAGATGCAAAAATGAAATACAATCTTCAAATTACTATCCGATACTTTATGTGACTTTCTATTTGTGATTATATGAAATTTAACAACCCATAGTTTAAGGATATCTGTTTTAAAAAATGAGTCTATATAATGATTTAAAAAATTCAGAAATATCTATATTAAAAAAAGACAACCAGCATATAAATGCGTCTTTTCAATTTAAAGAAGACCTTGATCTTTTTAAAGGCCACTTTCCGGGAAACCCAATTTTACCGGGTATTTTCCAGATTGAAATGGTAAAGTATTCACTGGAGAAATCATTTGATACCTGTTTGCTTATCAAGTCAGTTAAAAAAACTAAATTTTCCAGTCTTATACATCCGGGAAAAACTGTATATCTCGATATCACGATAAATATAAAAGAAAACAGCCTGTTCAATGTAAAGGCTGTTCTGCGGGTGGATGATACTATTGCAGGGAAAATAAATCTGATACTCACAGAAAAATAAGCATTTTAAAAATAGCTGTTATTTTTCCTTTAACAATTCATCAATGGTTTGATAAACATCCTCCAAAGTCCTGATGGATCTTGCCTGTTCTTCCTCGATTCTAACACCTAACCGTTTATCAACCATTACAATAAGATCAACAGCATCAAGGCTGTCAAGACCGATATCTTCGTACAATAATGATTTTGGTTTTAAGAGTGTTGCATCAATTTCAAATTCTTCTTCCAACACCTGATTTACAACTTTAATAATTTGATCCATCAAAAAAACAGCCCTCCTTAAAAAGACCGGAGTAAAAACGTAAACAATCCAATTTTAAAAATACTGACCCAATGCAAATACAATAGAATTTTGTCCTCTGTTTGATAACCCGATACCCCCGTTGGAAATATGATGCATTCTTAAAGAAATAAACCGATTCTGGTTTCTGTTTCCCTTAAATTCAATACCCATTCCGGCTTGTGGATTAAAATTCAATCGATAGTCCTGACCTTTAACACGGTAACCGGTATAGATAACACCTATCCCGGCTTCCAGATATGGTTTGATCCTGTCTGTCTCAAACCTGTCCAGATATATCAACGCCAAAACTCCTGTGTTTGCAATAATTTTCACATCGTTATCATCAAGGAAAGCACTGCCGACAGAACCTTCCACTTTGAACCTCAGGTTATCAGGTGCTTTATGTCTCCAAACCCTGTCATAGTCATACAGCCTGAACACAGACACCTGTAAAAAGCAACCGCCGTCAGATGGATCATAGGTATATCCGGAATTCAGAGAAATCCCGGACTTAGTGGGGACATATCCTTCATTACTTTGGGCGAATAAGGTGACAGGAAAATAAAAAATCACCAGGGCTGCTATCAGCAGACGAATCATCTCATTTTTTCTCCATAAAAAAGAATTTTACTTTTTCAATGTATTTTTTAACTGACACATGGATAATTTCCATCCAGTTTTTTTCCGTGGCAATCTGATATTTATTTTCCGACTTCACTGTTATTTCTTCAATTTTTTCCCCATTATCCGTAAGGGTCTCAATGGACAAATTTGTAGAAATTTCCGATGTGAGTGTAATTGCCCAAAAACCAGGTGTCATATATGCCCAAAATTTTTCTATTGTCGCATTTACAATTATGATATCTTCCGATCCCACATCCTTCCTATCCACTACTTTATATCCAAGCTCAGTAAATGAGGTAATTAATGATTCCCTGATCACAGATTCTATGGTTTGTCCTTCATCCAGAAGAATATCACCCATAGCCTTGCCAAAAGAATTTCTTTTTCTTGCAATTGCCCTCTTCTTAATACTCTCGGTTGCTTGTGCCGTCCCACCAAATCCCAATGAAGGGATATCCTGTGACTTTGGATTATTTTCAAAAATTCTTTTGTCAGTTACAGATTCAATAAAGACTTTCTTACCATTTAGATTGACCACTGATGCCTGAGGCAGGTCAATCTTAACAATACCCCTATTGGTAGCACAGCCGGTTAAAAACAGCGCAATACTGATAATCAGCAGGCAAATTGATTTGGACAATACTTTCATCTTTTAATATCCTTGTTTTTTCAATGTTAAAATAATTCTATTTTAACACCGGCGTTATTATCATTTTTCCGTACTCCCCGTTCTGACCGATTTTTACATAGCATACTTTTTTTTTAAGTTTTGTTGAAAAGAAGGCATCCAAACTGCAATCCGTCGGTGAAATTAAATGGTTTCTATAAAATGATTTATTTGTATTCTTCAAATAATTCATAAATTCATCATTACAGGTATTGATGGAAGAAGGAGACAAAACCAGCAGGGTATCCTCGGGAATATCCAGGCCGGTATGCTTATAATTTCCCATGGATATATCCTCAAAATAACCATGCTCGGGTTTCTTCTCTTCCCGCGCAAGCAAAAAAAAAGCCGCGCCTTCTCCATAAGAATACCCATGTTTCCCCTTTGTGCCGGCAAATTTATCCATACAATACCCTAAAACATCGCAAAAAGCATCTGAAGTACCAAGCAATACTGCATCTGTTTTCTCTATCTCAAGCCATGCCCCGGCCGTTATCAAGGCAGAAAAAAAAGACATGTCAAATTGACTTACAGTAAGATTCGGGCCTTTTATACCATAACATATTGAAATATATGCTGCCGCAGCATTATGCACTGAATTTGAAAAATGTGTTGGGGAAGCAAGCTTATCTCCTTTTTCAATATAAGAATCCAAAAAGGCAAACGTTGTTTTCAGGGCACCAAAACCGGTAGCAAGTATAATACCCGTATCATCTTTGGAAAACAATAACGGATCAGTATCCTTTATGGCTCTGCCGGCAGCAAGTAAAGCCATTCTCGAAAAATGATCAATTCTGCGCAAACTTTTTTTCGGCAGAAAATCGGCAAGATGTGAAGTATCAACCATTGAGTGGCTTAAGCTATCACTAATCCCGGGAAGGGAACCTGACAAATCTTTTCGAAAACTTACCCCATCAGAATAAACCGGTTCCATATCAATCAAATCATCACCCAGGGGATTAACAATGCCTATTCCATGTATAGCTATCTTCAGGATAACGCCTCATTCGCTGATTCGCTTTGTTTTGCTTTAACAAACTGAGCAAGGGTATTAATTGATTGCAGCGCAGGTTTCCCTTCCTCAATATTTTTTATTTCAACACCAAAATACACCTGTAACTGGACAACAAGTTCAACTGCATCCAATGAATCAAGCCCAAGTCCATCGCCGAAGAGAGGAGCGTCATCATCAATTTCATCAGGTGTCAGGTCTTCAATTTGAAGCTCTTCGATAATCATTTCTTTGAGTTTTCTATTCAGTTCCATAAAAATTTTAAATTATCCTAATTTCTATTAGCAAAGCATTAAAAATCACACTATTTGTATTCATCCTTCAAAATCAATA
>JAGLNZ010000474.1 GCA_023139225.1 Desulfobacula sp.
AAAATCATGCTATTCTCCAATTATGATTGTTTTGGCATATTTCCCCACAATAAATTATATTTCCACTAAAATTGATTTGAAATATCTTTACAGTCATCAGAGATATTGATATGGAATCTATTATCCGGATTTTTAACTTATTTTGTTGAATATCATTCAAATTTTCAAGATACATAGAACCGTAGCATTGTTTGGATTGAACATGGGAAATTAAGAGGAAAGAGATGAATAGAAAACTCTCATTATTGCTTGTTTCACTCTTATTTGTTTATGCTTGTCATCAAGACAAGGCTAAAGAATATCCTGAATATAAAATCAGTAATGTAGGTATTGCATTTAAGAACGTCAATCTTGTATCAATGATGGCTGATAAAATTGTTAAAGCACAAACCGTGCTGGTGAAGGATTCAAAAATAGTTGCCTTGGGTTCGGTTAATGACGTAAAGATACCTGAGAATGCCATGGTAATAGACGGTACGGGAAGCTATTTAATGCCTGGCCTGGCTGACATGCATATGCACACCGGGCACGCCTGGCAGAATTGGGCCTGGCCCATTTCTCCTTTGAATTTATATCTGGCCAACGGCATCACTACCATCCGGGATTTCGGTCCAAACGGGAGCCCTGCGGATCATGGTCTTCACTGGCGTCGTGCAATTGAAAAAGGATACCTTGAGGGTCCAACTATTTATACCTGTGGCAAAATATTGTATGGTCCTATCGACGATCCGGCCGGGGAAGTTGAAATCCAGAAGGCCAAAGGGTTTGATTTTATCAAGTTTTATTCATTCCTGACCAAAGAAGAGTTCAATAAAGGAATGGCCACAGTCAAGCGCCTTAATATGTATTCCGCAGGACACATTCCATATCGGGTTGGATTGGAAGGCGTCTTGTCGGCCGGTATGAATGAGATTGCTCATATTGAGGAGTTGACCTGGGAATGGATCGACTTTGATCGGAACAAAAAGCTACAGGGATTTAGTTGGATTCCTTATGTAATTGGTACGGCATTTCAACAATATGAGGGATATAAGGAGTATGATATAGAAAAACTCAAAACGGTTTTCGATAAGAGAATTTATGAAACCGTTGCAAAACTACTTGTCTCCAAGACACCCGTTTGCACTACCTTGGTGGTGGACGATGTGATTATTCAAAAACTGCATTATACTGATGCCTTTACCCGACGAGAGGAAAATAAATATTTATATAATGGATATTTGGAAAATTTCCGTCAGGGAAAGGAAAAACATCAAATGTTGTTTAAAGGTGAAGAAGATTTTGCTCATTTTAAGTTCCGTATTGATAAGCTACTGCTGATGGAATTAAAAAAAGCAGGAGTTCCACTGCTGCTTGCCACGGATGCAGGAACCAGCGGTATGGGCCTCGTCCCTGGTTTTTCCATTCACGATGAACTGCGGATCTTGACGGAAAATGGATTAACACCTTATGAAGCCATTGCCGCTGGTACGGTGAACGCCTCCAAAATTGTTGAAATAATGACAGGTAAAGATGACTTTGGCACCATTGAGATCGGTAAAAGGGCTGATCTGATTTTCTTAAAGAAAAATCCTCTGGAAAATGTTGAGAATATTAGAAACCCCTTGGGAGTAATGGCCTCTGGTAGATGGTATGATCAAAAAACATTGCAAAAGATGCTTTCTCCAGGGATTCCAACCATAGGAGAAATAAGACATGTTAATAGGTCCCATACCGGCCCAAAGACACAAATCGAAATCCTTGTGGGAAAGGATTTCTCCGGCAGGCTGCCAAACGATATCACCAAAATCGTGGTTACAGGTCCGAATGGAGAGCTGCCCATTGTCAAATCAGATTTTAAATATATACCCCAGCTAAGAGATTTTTACATTGA
>JAGLNZ010000475.1 GCA_023139225.1 Desulfobacula sp.
CGGGTTTGCAACCGATACTCAATCCATGAACATCATAATTCCCACCCCGGTATTAAAGACCGATACTTTTAATAATGGGAGTGTGCTGCAAACAACGACACCAACATTGTCATGGGAGGCCGTTAAAACACAAAATCCTGTCTACTATAGATTAGATATCTTTGATCACAGCAGAAATCGGATTCATCGCACCAGTTCAATAAAGAATATGTTGTCCTATACTGTCCCCAAGGGAATACTCAAGCCTGGCCAGACCTATTTTTGGAAAATCAGAATCTCAGACAGTGATCAGTGGACTCAGGAGCAAAATCGCTCTTCAAGCCGATTGTGGAAATTTAGTACAAAAATCTGAATTATAGAATTAATTTCAACAACCAAAAAGCACCGAGTGTAACCGGTGATTTTAAGATTCAACTTTATTTTTTGACAATCTTAATCAAAGGCATTTTTCAAATTCCATTCTATAATATAATATCGTGAGCCATGCCGGGTGGGTGCCCGCACCACTCTTTCTCCCAAATCAAATTCAAATAATCATAAATATGTATAATCGTTAATGGTCGTATTCAGCTTTCACTCAACTAATTTTTTGATAAAGTCGAATCTGAACTTTTAGCAAGCAGTAAACATCCCTTTATTTTTCAGACAGAGATTTTAGTTTGCCCAGCATATCTTCGACCATCTTATCCGCAGTGCTTTGGCCCAATAAACCAAGAATTTTTCCGATAGGTCCAAACGGCATACCAACTTCTTCAGTAAAATGAAATTTTGTACCGGATTGATCTTTTTGTAATTGCCAATGGATCTCATAGCTGTTGACATTTTTTCCTGATGTCATTTTCAGTGTTAAGCTCTTGTTGTCATTCCAGGTTGTCGACTCAAAATTGATTTTCCGAAGTGGTCCCGGTACCTTTTCTTCAACGTAGTATGTTGCTCCTACCCCGGTGTGTTTTTCGCTTGTAAACTGGCATTTCTTGAAAGAATCAAACCACAGGGGAATTTTTTTGGGGTCAACTAAAAACGGCCAGATTTTTTCCGGTACTGCTGTAATCTTGATGGATTTTTCAACCTTCATTTTTCTCTCCTTTTTATTAAAATCAGGTTAAGAATAGTTATCATGACCATGCTGTCATCTGACAGCCAACGCTTCATTATAAAGTTAACTTGATTTTTAAGAATGGGAGTAAAAGCGCATCAGCATACCGCTCAGATAAGGAGGTCAGATGTGTATTAAAATTATTAGTTATTTGTATGATGGAAAGATGCTTTTGTCAAGAAAAGCATGAATGTTGGGAGCAAAATAAATTGTCCAATTATTATAAAAGGCATAGAACATCGGCATTACAGCTCAGAGTCAACTTTATTCAATGACAAGTTTCATTTTGGAAATTTCCACACCGTATGCTTAATAATATATAGATTACAATTTTGCAGATTTCAGAAAATTATTTTTCAGGGTTTGAACAATAATGTTTTTGATCTCCAATAAAGAACATTCTGGCAGATTCTTTCTGAATCAATTATATTTTCACTAAAACTGATTTTTTTAAATATATTTACAGGCATTTGAAATATTGATATGGAATTCTTGATTGAGATTTTTTAATTTATCTGATCGGATATCATTCAGATTTAAAAAATAAACGGAACCGCATAATTATTTTAGCTACAGAGAAGATCTTCGGAGTTAATATGACAAAGAAAGGATTAATTAGCCAATTGGAGAATGCAAAGAATAACTACATTCTTGGGCTGGCAGCAATCTCTCTTTTTTCAAATGAGAAGGTCTACCCTGTCTTGGAAGAGAGTCATGCTAAATTTGGAACCTACACTGTTGAATTCAAACAAGTTAAAAATCTACTGATTAAACCTGCTGACCGGAAAATCGCCGTTAAAGAATTTCTTACTTCACAAATTCGGGCTCTTATCAAGGAGTCTTTTGAGCTTATTAAGAACTACTGCGATGAAACAAATCAAGATTCCAAATTCAAAGCAGAACCATGGTATCAGTTTGCACGATTAGTTAGGAACTGTCTTTCCCACAATTTCAAGTTTGAGTTTAGGAGCTATGACAAGACTCTGCTACCAGTAACTTGGAAAAGCCGAACAATTGATGCCTCAATGGATGGCAAGCATCTTAAGTTGAAGTTTTTCGGCTATGTTGAAACGTGGGAATTATTTATGGAATATCAGAAATTTGTAGAGAATGAATTGCCCTAATGATATTTACAGCTAATAGCTTAACCAGCGCAAATTCCGCTACGCTTCATTTGCGCTGGTTAAGCTGAACGTTATGTTTTCCAAGGAGACCCATGAATTACGATTAATTTGAAAAATATTTTGTTGATATAACAAAAAAAGAATTCTCTGAACGAAACCATGAAATAAAGAGAAATATTTTTTCTTTGAAAAATGATATGCACAAAAGAGGGTTACTAAATTCAAGCATCACTTTGCAAAAGCTAAGTACATTCTTTGAAGCCGAGTTTCAGGCAAGGTGTGATTTTATTGCAAATTTTATCATTAATCAGGTTGGCAAAATAGACCTGAAAACGTTAGATGACCCGGTGACAAAAATGAAGAGTTTATTTCAACGTCGTGCGTTTGAGGAAAAAGAGAATACCCTAAAAATTTATTCAGAAACAGCTAATACAATTGAAAAAACATTATTGAACAGTAGTTTTTTTTCTGAGTTTAAAACGATATTGCTATCGACAATTGATGCACGAATAGAAAAAAATAATTTATATATTGAATTGGAGTATAAATCATACATTTTTGCCAATAAAGAACGAAGCCCAGTTTTATTATTAACTCCTAATTTTCAAGGTTTTGGTGTTGACCTTAGAACTCTATGGAAACGAATATTCGAAACATAACCCTAAAGGATTGACACGACCTGCAAGATCGTTCTCAATCCATTGTTCAACCCATCACTGCAGCGGACCATTAAACTTTATTTTTTAACAAGTTTCATTTTGGACACTTCCCCATAATGTTCCTTATAATATAAAAAGAACATTTTTCCGAAACCCCGGATATAAATTTTGAAAAATTCGGTTACTCTCCAAAAAAATTTAAAAATTACACATCAGTGTGCCATAAAATAGAAATATTAATTGAAAATCAGACCTTATTTTGTTATCAATTATATTAATCAACAGAGATGATCAGAAAGAACTTCCGTTTTCATTCTTGACTACCGTAACGATTTCAAAACGAATACACTAAAATTCTGTTTCATATTGATCAGCGCTTCCCGATAGATTTTAAAACTATAATAAAAAGGGAGGTGGTGCTTATGATTGCCTAAAATTTACTCTTTGCAATTTCTCAATTTTGGCAGAAGGAATCAAACCTATATTACTTATTACAAAATTTAAGGAGGAGAATCATGCCTAAGTATCTTATTTCTGGTTCATACATTGGTGACGGTATTAAAGGCCTTTTAAAAGATGGCGGTTCAAAAAGAAAGGAGGCAGTTGAACAACTAATTCAGAGCCTTGGAGGAACAGTCGAAAGCATGCACTTTGCTTTCGGAAAGGAAGATTTTTTCATTATCATTGATGCACCTGACAATGTCAAAGTAGCTGCTGGAGCATTAATTGCGAGTTCAACTGGAGTAGTTTCTCCTAAAATAACAGTGTTGTTGACTGCTGAAGAATTAGATCAGGTTTCCAACATCAGTGTTGAATACAGACCACCTGGTCAATAGGATATGAAATACTGAGTTTAACAAGTTAAGGAGGGTGTAGCAAAGTAAGGCAAATACCTGTGGCTGTTCCTGAGTTAGCCATAATGTTTTTTGGGGGTATCTGTGAGGGCACAACCACATTTTGATTGCTACACAAAACATTTATATCACAAAAGTGAATGAGAATACGGCAGAGTCAGAAATGGCTCTGCTTTTATTTGTATTCCCCTCTAAACTCTCTGAATTCAGATTACAATATATGACCCTGTCTGATATCCTAAGCCAGTCTTACGCATTAATCTCTATAATATAAATATCACATCCGAATTTTAGTGGCTCTGCCGGCACATCTGGATTTTTTTCAATATAGTTGCGATCACTCTGTGAAAAATATTTAAAAGGTTATATTTCAGAGAGCACTGGAAATGATGTGGCGGGTATATTCGATTCTCTCGTCAAGGTGATTCATGTGGTGGGCCAGAATATGAACCGGGGGGTGGACAATAATTTCAATGGTACCGGGTGTCAGATCAAGGGAATCAGAAGGAAGAACGTGAATAGAATTTTTAATGGTTATAGGCAATATGGGAAGGTTTGCCTCCCGGGCAAATCTGAATGCGCCTTTTTTAAAAGGCATTACATTTCCATCCCGGCTTCTTGTCCCTTCTGCAAAGAATAAAACACAAGCGTTTCGGGACAATTTTTTTTTGGCCTCTTCAATTGATTTCATGGCAGCATCATGATTGGTCCGGTCAACATAAATACAGCCCAATTGCCTGCACGCAGACCCGAAGATGGGGATTTTT